>CAXRFJ010000194.1:0-5265 GCA_964229475.1 Rubrivirga sp. | reverse complement strand
GCCGTCGGCGCCGACGGGCGGCCGGCGGCCGCGCGGGCAGCGGGCGAGGCGCCGGAGGACGGCCTGGCGTCGGTCCTTGGCGCGTCGCGCGTGCTGTGTGTAGGGGTCCGCGACGGCGGGGCGGACGAGGGCGAGTGGTTCGACGAGGAGGTCGGGGCCGGCGCGGTCGGGTGGGACGCCTACCTCGGGGCGCTCGCCGAGGCGGGCGTCGACGGGCCGCTCATCGTGGACGGCCTCCCGGAGCCGGCCCGCACGACGGGGCTGGCGTCGGCGACGGCGCTCATTCGGTCGGCCCGCGCCGCGCAGCGGGCGGCGCGACGGAGATAGCTCCCGGCCGTGCCCACCGCCACGTCGCCCGCCCTCCACCTCGACCCGCCGCCGCCGTCGCTCGGCCGACGGCTCTGGTTCGGCTGGACGATCTTCTGGGCCTCGTTCTTCACGGTCACGATGAGCCCCGGCGTCGTGGTCCACTCCATGTTCGCGCCGACGGCCGAGACGCTCCGCGCGTGGATGCGGCCGTGGGCCCGCGTCATCCTCGGCTTCGTGGGGATGCGGGTCCGCGTCGAGGCGCGCGCGCCGCTGCCCGCGGGGCCGGTCGTCTTCGTCGCGAACCACGTCAACTCGCTCGACATCCCGGCGGCGATGGTCGGGCTGCCGCGGCCGTTCCTCTACGTCGCCCGGCACGAGATCCGGACGTGGCCGGTGGTCGGGTGGGTGCTGGACAAGACGGCCTGCCTCTTTATCGACCGGTCGAACGCGCGGGCGTCGGTCCGCGACCTCCGGCGCGTGGCCGAGCGGATCCAGGGCGGCGACTCGGTGCTCCTGTTCCCGGAGGGCGGGCGGAGCCACGCGCACGGGCTCCAGCCGTTCATGCGCGGCCCGTTCGTGCTCGCCATCGAGGCCGGCGTGCCGGTCGTCCCGGTCACGCTCGTGGGCCACGCCGGCGTGTTCTCGAAGCGGCTCAAGACGGCCCGGCCGGGCGAGACGCGGTTCGTCCTCGGCGAGCCGATCCCGACGGAGGGGCTGTCGCGCGGCGACGCCGCCGAGCTCCAGGAGCGCGTCCGGGCGGTGCTCGACCGCGAGCTGGCGGCGCACGGGGAGCACGCTTTGGTCGAGAGGGCCGCGTGAGCCGGCCTATCTTGCCGCCCATGCGCCTCGCCCTCTCCCTTCTGGCCGCCGCCCTCGTTGGGGGCGGGTGTTCGCTCGGCGACTGCTCGGCCGAGACGTCGCGCGCGACGACGACCGGCGGGCTCCTCCTGGCCGCCGGGGCCGGCGTGGGCGCCACCCTCACGGTCGCCTTCGTCGACGCCCTCGACCCGCAGCTCACCGTGACGACGGCGGCCGGCGTCGGCGTCGAGCCCGGCGTGACGCCCGACGGCGCCGTCGAGGTGCTGTACGACGCCGTGACGACCGGCTTCGCGGGCGACCTCGCGCCGCTCCCGCTCGTGGCCAACGCGCTCGGCGACACGGTCTACGTCTACGTCGACGGGACCGTCGACCCGACGGTGTTCGCGCCGGCGTGCTCCCTGCCGCCCCAGTCGTACGAGATCGAGGTCCGCAACGTGCTCGTGCCGGAGGGCACGGTCGCCGCGCGCGTCGCGTTGCTGGCGCTCGGCGACGTGCCGGCCGCCGCGGCCGAGGCGCGCCGCCAGTCTGCCGAGGCGCGCCGGGTGGCGCGCCCGACCCCCATCTAAGCCCAGCTCATGGCGACGTCGAGGAAGAGCCGCCCCGGGGCGGCGGGGGGGCCCGCGCCCCTCGAAGGCAACGAGGTCTGGAAGCAGCGGAGCCGCGTCCGCCGCGCCGGCCCCGTCACGCGCGAGGCGTCGCTCTGGGACTCGCAGCCGACGTGGGTCCAGCAGGCCGTCTGCGTCGGGTTCCTGCTGCTCGTCGCCGTCGGCTTCTTCGCGCCCACGACGATCGGCGGGCGGACGCTCGTCGGCGGCGACACGGTCCAGTGGGCGGCGACGGCCGAGGCCATGCTCGAGTACGAGGCCGAGGCGGGCGTCCGGCCCGAGTGGGCGCCGAACGTGTTCGGCGGGATGCCCGGGACGATGATCCTCGGCGGCTCCCGCGTGCCGGGCGCCGACTCGGTCGTGAGCGGGCTCCGGAAGGCCGGGCTGTGGCCCGTCGCGCACTGTTTCGTCCTCCTCCTGGGGACGTACCTCCTCGTCCTCTACCTCACGCGCTGGCCGCTCGCCAGCGTGCTGGCGGCCGTCGCCTACGGGCTCTCGACGTACCTGCCGCTCATCCTCACGGCCGGGCACAACACCAAGTTCATCGCGCTGAGCTACGCGCCGTGGCTGCTCCTGGCCTTCGCCGCGCTCGTCCGCCGGACGCCCGAGACGGGCAAGATGATGAGCGTGCTGCTGACGCTCCTCTTCGCGATCGCCGCGGCCGTGAACCTCCGCGCCGGCCACGTCCAGATCACGTACTACGTCGTGATCGCGGCCGGCATCTGGTGGATCGCCGAGGGCATCTCGGCCGTCCGCGACGGCCGGGCCGCGACGTGGGGCGTCTCGACCGTCCTCCTCGGCCTCGGCAGCGCCCTGGCCCTAGCCATGGTCGCGGACCCGTACCTCCTGCAGGCCGAGTACAAGGCGTTCACGATCCGCTCGGCCGGGCCGGGCGGCGGCCTCGCGTGGGAGTACGCGATGGCGTGGAGCCAGGGGGTCGCCGAGCTGCTCACGCTCGTGATCCCGAACGCCTACGGCGGCGGCGGGCAGACCTACTGGGGCGCCAAGCCGTTCACGGCCGGCCCGCACTACGTCGGCCCCGTCGTCGCCTTCCTGGCGCTCGTCGGGGCGGTGGGCGTCGCGCGGCGGTCGGTGTTCGCGTTCACCGTCGCGGCGCTCCTCTTCGTGGGCTTCTCGCTCGGCGAGAACCTGCCGCTGCTCAACCGGCCGGCGTTCGAGGTGCTCCCGCTCTTCGACGCGTTCCGCGTGCCCGAGACGTGGCTCGCGGCCGTCGTCCTGCTCGTCGCCCTCCTGGCGGGGTGGGGGGCGTATTACCTCGCCCGCCGCGAGGCCACGCCCGAGGCCGAGCACCGCAAGCGCCGCGTCGTGTTCGGCGCCGGCGCCGTGCTGGCGATCCTCGTCGGCGGCCTGTGGCTGACGGGCGGCGGCCCGCTCGACTTTCAGAAGCCCGACGAGGGCGCGCAGATCGCGATGCTCGCCGCCCAGCAGAGCGGGCTCTCGCCGGCCGACCCGCAGGTCCGCCAGATGACGGCGCAGTACCTGGCGGAGGTCGAGGGCCAGCGGGAGGACCTGTTCGCCGACGACGCGGGCCGGTCGATGCTCTTCCTGCTCGTCGCGCTCGGCCTCGCGGCGGCGCTCCTGTACCGGAAGGCGCCGTCCTGGGCCGTCCTCGCCGGCCTCGCGCTCCTCACCACCGTCGACCTCTGGGGCGTCGGGCGGCGCTACTTCAACGAGGACGACCCGTCCCTTCGGCGGACCTCGCGCATCGAGTCGCAGATCCAGCCGACGCAGGCCGACCAGTACCTCGTCGAGCGCGTAGCCGAGGCGGGCGGGCCGGGCCACTTCCGCGTGCTCCCCAACGACTGGTCGCAGAACGCCGTCCCGTCCTACTTCTACGAGTCGATCGGGGGCTACCACGGGGCCAAGCTGGCGCTCATCCAGGCCTACTTCGACCGTCTCCTCCCGGACGACTCGACCGGCCTCAACCGGAACGCGCTCTCGCTCCTCTCGGCGCGCTACACCGTCCTCCCGGGCGTCGTGCCCGGCTACGAGCCCGTGTTCCAGGACGAGCAGACGGGGCTCGTCGTCGCCGTCGACTCGGCGGCGCTCCCGCGCGCGTTCCTCGTCGACTCGGTCGCGGTGGTGCCGGACGAGGACGCCCTCGTCGCCCGGATCCGCAGCGACGCGACCGACCTCTCGCGCGTGGCCTTCGTCTCGGAGCCGCTCCCGGGCGAGCTCTCGGCCGAGGCCCTCACCGGCGCCGCGCCCGACTCGGCCGGCGCGGCGGTCCGGCTCGAGCGGTTCGAGCCCGACGAGGTCGTCTACCGCGTCCGGACCGACCGGCCGCGGCTGCTCGTCGCCAGCGAGGTCTACTACCCGGCCGGGTGGACGGCCCAGATCGGCGTCCAGCCGGCGCCCATCGTGCGGACCGACTTCCTGCTCCGCGGCATCCCGGTGCCGGCCGGCGAGCACATCGTGACGATGCGCTACCGCCCCGAGACGCGCCAGCGCGGCCTGCTGATCTCGTGGATCGCGACGGTCCTGGCCTACCTCGGCGCCGTCGGCCTGGGCGGGCTGCTGTGGTACCGCCGCGGCCACCCGCCGGCCTAGCGGATCGGCGACAGAGAAGAGGGGGTAGAGACTCCCGCGGCCGCCCTCCTCGCGGTCCCGAGCCTCTACCCTGTGGTCTCCTCGCCCGCGCGCCCGTGTCCGTCCGCCCCAAAAAGCGCCTCGGCCAGCACTTCCTGACCGACCCCAACACGATCAGGAAGATCGTGGCCGCGGTCGACGCGCCGCCGGGCGCGCAGGTCGTCGAGATCGGCCCCGGCGAGGGCGCGCTGACGGGCGAGCTGCTCCGGCGCTACCCGGGTCTCATCGCGCTCGAGGTCGACGAGGAGGCCATCGCGCACCTCCGCGCCACGTACCCCCGCCTCGACGTCCGCCCGGGCGACGTGCTCGACGTCGACTGGCGTCGACTGGGGCAAGGGGCAGGGGAGGAGGGGCATGAGGCGTCGGGTTCCGCGTCGACGCCGAGCGAAGAGCCGCCTCGGGCCTCTTCCCGCATGCCCCACGCCGGCGAGCCGGAGGCGAGCCCCCTCCACGTCGTCGGCAACCTCCCGTACTACATCACGTCGCCGATCCTCTTCGCGTTGCTGGAGGCGCGCGAGCACGTGGCGCGGGCGGTCGTGATGGTGCAGAAGGAGGTGGCCGACCGGCTCGTCGCGCCGCACGGGTCGAAGACGTACGGGACGCTCTCGGTCTACTTCGCGCTCTACGCGACGGCCGAGCCGCTGTTCGACGTGTCGCGCCACTGCTTCCGCCCGCGGCCGAACGTCGAGAGCGCCGTGGTCGCCCTCGACTTCGCCGGTGCGGAGGCGCCGGACGTACCTTTCGCGGCCCTGCAGCGGACGGTCCGCGCGGCGTTCGGGCAGCGGCGGAAGATGCTCCGCAACAGCCTCGGCGCGCTCGCGGCGCAGGCCGGCGTCGAGGTCCCCGCGTGGGCCGCCACGCTCCGCCCCGAGGCCGTCTCGCCGGCCGACTTCGTCCGCCTCGCCCGCCACCTCGGCGGCCC
>CAXRFJ010000193.1:0-2544 GCA_964229475.1 Rubrivirga sp. | reverse complement strand
CGCCTCTCCGTCCTCGCGCTCGCCGCCGCCCTCGGCGCCTGCTCGTCGTCCGCCCCGTCGCCGCCCGTGGCCGCCGGCCACGCGCCGGCCCCGCCGGGCTGGCTCCAGCACGACATGGACCGCCCGCAGCCGCCGCGCGTCGAGCCCGCCGACGGGCCGCTCCCCGTCGCGCCGCCCTCCGACGCCGTCGTCCTCATCGGGCCCGACGGGGCCGGCCTCGAGCACTGGGAGAGCGACGGCGGCGGCCCGGCGCCGTGGCGCGTCGAGGACGGCGCGCTCGTCGTCGCCCCGGGCACGGGCGGGATTCGCTCGAGGGAGTCGTTCGGCGACGTCCAGGTCCACATCGAGTGGAAGCCCGCGGCCGAGCCCGAGAAGAGCGGCCAGAACCGGAGCAACTCGGGCCTCTTCCTCGCCGACGGCCGCTACGAGGTCCAGGTCCTCGACGTCTGGGACAACCGGACCTACGCCGACGGCCGCGCCGCCGCCATCTACGGCCAGTTCCCGCCCCTCGCCGACGCCACGCGCCCGCCCGACGAGTGGCAGGCCTACGACGTCTTCCTCCGCCTCCCGCGCTTTTCCGACAGCGGCGAGCTGCTCGAGGCGGCCCGGATGACGGTCGTCCACAACGGCGTGCTCGTCCAGAACAACGAGGCCCTGCCGGGCACGACGATCTGGCTCGAGTCGCTCCCGTACGAGCCCCACGACGGCGGGCGGATCGGGCTCCAGGACCACGGCAGCCCGACCCGCTTCCGCAACCTGTGGGTCCGCCGGATCCCCGAGCGCGCGGCGCCGCCGGCCGGCTACGCCCGGTTCGACGCCGTCGAGCTGAGCGCCGCCGAGCGCGACCGGCTCGTCGGGCGCTACGCCCGCGAGGAGGGCGGCTTCTTCGTGATCGAGCGGCTGGGCGACGGCCTCGGCCTGTCGATGCCGTGGCGGCCGGGCGTCCTCCCGATCGTCCCGCTCTCGCCGACCGTGCTCCAGCTCAAGAACACGGCCGGCCGGTTCGACGTGACGCTGGACGACGCCGGCGAGGTCGCCGAGATCGCCTTCACGATGGGCGGGGCCACCTACCGCGCGACGCCGGAGTAGGCCCCGGCTCCGCCCGCCTCGGCGCGCCGGCCGAGGCGGGCCGGGGGGCGGCCCGGTCAGGGCGCGTCGAGGGGCTGGTTCTCGGTCGTCTGCGCGGGCACGCTCCCGTCGACGCCGCGCGGCTCGGGGCGCTCGGCGAGCCACACGCCGAGGACGACGATCGTGGCGAGCGCCAGCCCGCCGTGGGCCACGATCACGGCGCCCGGCCACGGCTCGTTCTTCGCCTGGCGGACGAACAGGTACGCCCCGCCGGCGGCCACGACGAGGAACGCCACGAGGATCCACCACCCGAGGCCCGCGCGCACGGAGGCGAGCCCGACCGCGAGGAGCACGATCCCGGAGAGCGCGAACAGCCCGTGCGCGATGCCGAGCGCCCGCCCGCTGTCGAGCCCGCGGCTGTGACGGACGGCCATCGTCAGGCCGATGAGGGCGGCGAACACGAAGGCGAAGAAGGCGGCGAGGTACCTGGCGAGGGCAAGGGAGAGGGGCGGCCCGCGAACGCTCCCGGTGGCCGGCCGGTGTCCGCGAGGGGCGCGTCTGGGGCGGTCCCTGACGGGGGGCTGGGGGCGCGGAGAGGCTCGGGATCTTTTAGTTGTTGCAACAGGTAAGGGTGCCGAGCCCCCGGCTCGTCCCACCCGGCGCGGCGACTCCGCGCTCCGTTCCATCACCCCCCACGACCATGATCCTCCGCACCTTGCTCGTCGGCGCCCTCGCCCTCGGCCTCGCCGCCTGCGGCGGGGAGGCCGACGCCCCCGCGGCCGCCACCGACGGCGACGTCTCCACGGCCGGCACCTTCGCCGAGCTGCCCGCCGTCCCGGCCGGCACCTACGCCATCGACCCGGCCCACTCGCGCGCCGAGTTCCGCGTCCGCCACCTCGGCATCTCGACCGTCACCGGCCGCTTCGGCGACGTCTCCGGCACGCTGACCGTCGGCGACGACCTCGGCTCGCTCGACGCGACGGCCACCATCGACGCCTCCACCATCGACACCGGCAACGAGCAGCGCGACGGCCACCTCCAGAGCCCCGACTTCTTCGACGTCGCGCAGTACCCCGAGATCACGTTCCAGTCGACGGCGGTCCGCCCGGCCGCGGACGGCGGGTTCGTCCTCGTCGGCGACCTCACCATGCACGGCGTGACGCGCCCGGTCGAGCTCGAGGCCGAGTACATCGGCGCCTCGAGCATGGGCGACACCCAGAAGGTCGGGTTCTCGGCGCGCGGCGAGATCACGCGCCAGGACTGGGGCCTCACCTGGGCCCAGACCAACGAGGCCGGCGAGGCCCTCGTCGGCGACGAGGTCGAGCTCATCATCGAGATCGAGGCCGACCAGCAGGCCGTCGCCGAGGCCGAGACCGCCGAGGCCGACGCCTAGGGAACCGGGGACCGGGAGCGGGGGAATAGGGACTCGAGCCCACCCCCCCGCCCCGACCCCCCACCCCGCCCACCACGCACCCC
>CAXRFJ010000192.1:0-6691 GCA_964229475.1 Rubrivirga sp. | reverse complement strand
GGGGATGGTGCCCTCGACGCGGCTGTCGTCCGGGTCCGTCAGGAAGGCCGGGGCGTCGACGGTCGTGACGGGCTGCGTCTCGGGGGCGACGTGGGCCTCGGCCGCCTCGGGGGCGGAGAGGAAGGCCGGCGTCGCGACGGCCACGATGGCCACGCCGGCGAGCGACAGGAGCAGGAGCGTCTTCATGGGGCTGGGGGGCGGTGGAGTGGGGCCAACCGCTCCGCCCCTTGCTGCTCGCTGTCGCCCGCCTTACGGTTTCGACAGGTTCGCGCCCTCGGCCGGGAGGCGGAGGGTGAAGGCCGAGCCCTCGCCGAGCGCGCTCTCGGCGTCGAGGCGCCCGCCGTGGGCCTCGGCGATGGCACGGGCGAGGCTGAGCCCCAGCCCCAGCCCGCGCTCGTGGCGCGTCCGCTCGCTCCGGTAGAGGCGGTCCCACACGAGCGGGAGCTCGCCGGCCGCGATGCCGACCCCGGTGTCACGGACCGTCACCCACGCGCTCTCGTCGTCTCGCCCGGCCTCGACGGAGACGCGCCCGCCGGGCGGGGTGTATTTGACCGCGTTGTCGACGAGGTTGGCGAGCGCGCGCCGGAGCCGCTGGCGGTCGCCGTCGACGGTCCCCGCGCGGGCCGGCCCGACGGCGAGCGCGACGCCCTTCTCCTCGGCGACCAGCCCGTAGAGGTCCGCGACGTCGGCCACGACGGCGTCGAGGTCGACGGGGCCGCGGTCGAGGCGGAGCGCGCCGGCGTCGGCCTCGGCGACCTCCATGACGGTCGCGAGCGTGGCCTCGGCCGCCTCGGCGGACTCGACGATCCGGCCCAGCGCGCGGCGGTAGCCCTCGGCGCCGCGCTCCTGCTGGAGCGCCAGCTCGGCCGTCCCGCGCATCGCCGTGAGCGGCGTCCGGAGGTCGTGGGCCACGTCGTCGAGCGTGCCGCGGAGGCGGCCGACGAGGCCCTCGATCCGGTCGAGCATCCGGTTGAACAGGGCGAACAGGTCGGCGAACTCGCCGCGCGGCTCCGGCGCCGGCGCCCGCTCGCGGACGTCGCCGGTGTCGGCGATGGCCTCCAGCGTGCCGATCAACTGGCGGACCGGCCGGAGCGCGCGGACGGCCATGAGCCACCCGCCGACGACGGCGAGCAGGATCAGCGGGACGGCCACGAACCCGACGACGCGCGGGAACGCCTCCATCACGTCATCGCGCTCGTCGGAGTTGAGGCCGACCTGGAGCACGTCGCCGCGGGGCAGCCGCCGCGTGTGGTAGTCGAGCGACTGGCCCTCGCGCTCGTTCCAGATCTCGACGGGCCCGCCGGCCTCGGGCGGCGTGTCGGCGAGGCCGGCGAAGTCGCGCGGCAGCCACGCGTCGGGGACGACGAGCAGCCGCGTCGCGTTCTCGGCGTCGGCGATGCGGATGAGGACCTCCTCGCCGCGGTCGTCGGCCTGGAGCCGGGCGGCGAGGCGGCGGACGCCGGCCAGCCCGTCGCGGGCGTACGTCCGCTCGACGGCGTCGAGCTGGGCCCGCAGGAAGGCGCCGTCCTGGCGGTGGAGAAAGACGCCGAGGGCCGCGTACGTCAGCGCGAAGAGGGCCGCGGCGCTGAGCGCGAACACGACGGCGTAGCCCAGCGCCAGCCGGACGCCCGGGCGCGTGGCCCGCCAGCGGGCGGCGCGGTCAGGGCGCACGGAACACGTAGCCCGCGCCGCGGACGGTGTGGATGAGGGCCGGCGCGTCGTCGCGCTCGACCTTCTGCCGGAGCCGGTGGACGAGGACCTCGACCACGTTCGTCTGCGGCGTAAAGTCGAAGTCCCACACGTGCTGGTGGATCGCCGTCTTGGACACGACGCGGCCGGCGTTCCGCACGAGGTACTCCAGCAGGGAGAACTCGCGCGGCTGGAGGTCGACCGTCTCGCCGCCGCGCGTGACCGTCCGCCCGACGAGGTCGATGGCGATCGGCCCGGCCGTGAGCCGCGTGGCCTCGGCGGCGCCGGTGCTCCGCCGGATGAGCGCCTGCACGCGGGCCAGCAGCTCGGCGAAGGCGAACGGCTTGGTGAGGTAGTCGTCGCCGCCGGCCTCCAGCCCGCGCACGCGGTCGTCGACGGACCGCCGCGCGCTCAGGATGAGGACCGGCGTCGGGACGCCGCGCTGGCGGAGCCGCTCGATGAGGCCGAGCCCGTCGAGGCGGGGGAGCATGAGGTCGACCACGGCGGCGTCGTACGGCTCGTTGATCGCGAGCGCGAACGCCTCCTCGCCGTCGACGGCGCGGTCGACGGCGTAGCCGGCCTCGCGGAGCCCGGTCTGGACGAACTCGGCGATGTGGGGGTCGTCCTCGACGACGAGCAGGCGCATGGCGAGCGGGGGAGGGGGCGTCAACCGACGGGGCCCGGCGCGGATTCGCTAGAGCTCGAACGCCGCGCGGACGAACAGGGCGGTCTCGGGGGACGGGCCGTCCGCGCCGCCGAACCCCTCGAACGTCGTCCGCTCGACGGTCGCGCCGAGGCGGACCGGGGCGACGGGCGTCCAGTGCGCGGCGACGGCCCACGCGAGGGCGCGGCGCGCGCTCTCCGCCGTCGCCAGCGGCGCGGCCGCGGGGTCGGCGGCGAAGCCGTGGACGCGGGCGGCGCCCTCGCCGGCGCCCGGCCCGCCGGCCGTCGCGGCACGGGCCGGGTGCGGGCGCCTGCGCCCGCGGGGCTCGCCCGCGAGGACGACCGACGCCGCGACCTGCCACGCTCGGTTCTCCACCTCGGCCGGCCCCTCCGGCCCCCGGACGCGGTGCCGTGCCCAAGTCCACTCGGCGTCGGCCTGGAATCGGCTCCGGGCGACCGTCGCCTGCGGCCCGACGCGCAGGCGGCGGCCGTCGGCGACGACGCCCGGGCGGAAGGCGAGGACCGCGTGGTCGGCGCCCGTCTCGTAGTCGGCGAGGGCCGGGCGGTCGGCGGTGCCGCGCTCGGCGCCCGTCGCCGCGGCCGCGCCCACGAACACGCCGTCGACCGGCGCCGCCAGCAGGCGAGCGACGAGGTCCTTGGCGTCGCCTCGCTCGGAGGCCCCGCTCGCCCCGTCCGGCACGCCGTTGAAGAGGCCGACGGCGGCCTCCAGCCGCGTGCCCTGCACGTGGGCCATCACGCCCACGTCGCGCCGCGGCGAGAGGGCCGTCGCCAGCGACCGCTCTGCGAACCGGAGGTCGCTCGACGACCGGATCGACTCGAGCCCGAACGGGGTCTTGAACCGGCCCGCTCGGAGGCGGACGCCCCCGGGCACGTCGGCCTCGATCCAGCCGTCGATCAGCTCTGCGTCGCCCCCCCCGAAGCCCGGCTCGACCGTGGCGCGGAACCGCCCGTCCACCTCGACCTCCACGCCCGCCCGCGCGCGGCGGACCAGGAACGCGCTCGGGGCCCCGCCGCGCACCGCGCGAGCATCGGCGTGGAGCTTGCCGCCGACCGACACCGTGACCGCGCCGTCGGCCGAGGTCCAGGCCGGAGCGGCGGTTTGGGCCGCGAGGGGACTGGTGACGAGGAGGGCGAGGAGGAGGGGGCGCATGGGCGGAAGACGAGCCGGACCGCCGCCTACGGGGCGATGCTTGCCTCCGCCTGTCCGGATCCTTACAGAATGGTAACCCGGGCGGCCGGGCCTACGAACAGCGCCCCGCCGGCCGGAGCCAGCGGGGCGCGGGTCGGTCCGCCTCGGGGCCGAGGCGGGCGTGGGCGGGGCGCTAGGCGGGCTGCGCGGCGCCGACCGTCTCGATGATGGCCCGGTTGAAGGCCGGGATGTCGTCCGGGTTGCGGCTCGTGATGAGGACGAACGGGCCGTCCGAGTCGGTCACGACCGACTGGTCCTGCACGTCGGCACCGGCGTTCTTGAGGTCGGTACGGATCGAGGTGTACGACGTCGCCTTGCGGCCCTCGACGAGGCCGGTCTCGACGAGCAGCCACGGCGCGTGGCAGATGGCCGCGATGGGCTTGCCGGCGGCGGCGAACGCCTTCACGAAGGCGAGCGCGTCGCCGTCGATCCGGAGCTTGTCGGGGTTGATCTGGCCGCCGGGGAGGACGAGCGCGTCGTACGCCGAAGCGTCGGCCTCGGAGAGCGTCTTGTCGACGTCGACCGCGTCGCCCCAGTGGTCCTGGTCCCAGCCCTTGATGGAGCCGGACTCGGGCGAGACGACGTGGACCGTCGCACCGGCCTCTTCGAGGGCGGCCTTCGGCTTCGTCAGCTCGACCTGCTCGAACCCGTCGGTGGCGAGGATCGCGATGGCGGTGTCGGTGAGAGGGGTAGACATGGGAAGGGAGGAAGAGAAGGGAACGTTGGCACGGTCGCCGGGGCCCACGGGTTCGGCCTTCGCAGGGAGTTCGGTGCGCGCGCTGAGCCCGGATAGCCCGCCCGCCTAGACTGGGCCGGATAGCCTGCCCGCCTAGACTGGGAGCGCGCCCGCGACGAGCGCGGCCAGGGCGACGAGGAGGGCGAAACGGAGCGGACGAAAGTGCGACATGGTGGGATGGTTGGGTGGGACCGATGCAACGTCCTCCGACCCCGCCGAGTCTCGCGGAATCGCCACCCTAAAGGGGGTTCGGGAAGTCCCCCAGCCGCCGTCGCGCCATTCCTCTAGGGGCGTTAGGGCCCCTCGCCTCCAGCGTCGCCGGCTCCCGGTCCGATGCGTCGGATCTGCTCGGTCAGACGGGCGACGGGGACGCCCAGCACCCGGACCGTCATGAGGTTGAGCACGAGGCGGCCGCCGGGCTGGAGGACGAGGTCCTGCGAGACGGTCGTCAGGCGGCCCGTGCGGTAGCGGACGCGGAGCGTGTGGCCCTCGACCGTCGCCTCCACCGGCCCGTCGGCCTCGGTGAGCGTGCCGGAGAACGCGCCGGGGCCGGTCCGTCGCAGGACCCAGACCCGGTCCGCCGGCGCGCCCTCGCCGCGGCGGATGCGCTGGTGGAGCTCGATCCCGCCGTCCGTCGGGGCCCCGACGCTCTCCACGCGGACGACCTCGGGCGGCCGGGCGCGGACGTGGAGGACGCCCAGGCCCTCGGTGCGGCCGGAGAAGAACGCGACGGGATCGAACGCGAGCTCGGCCGTGGGCTCGACGTGGGGGAGGGCGGGGAGGCACCCGGCGAGCGCGACGGCGAGCACCGTGGGCCACAGCGGGTGGGGAGTGAATCGCATGGGAGGCCAACCGGTCCGGCGCCCCCGCGGTCCCGCGACGGGCCGAGGCGCGGGTAGCTTCCGGCGTCCTCCTACGCGCCCGATGTCCCTCGACCTCCTCCTCGCCGGCGGCACCGTCCTCGACGCCCGCACCGGCACCGCCCGCCGCGCCGACCTCCTCATCCGCGACGGGCGGATCGCCGCCGTCGGCGCGCCCCCCCCGCCCGCGCCCGCCGCCGCGGCCGTCCGCGTCTACGACGCCTCGGGCAAGACGATCTCGCAGGGCTGGATGGACATGCACGTCCACTTCCGCGAGCCGGGCCAGGAGCACAAGGAGACCATCGAGACGGGCGCGCGCGCGGCGGCCTTCGGCGGGTTCACGGCCGTCGCCTGCATGCCCAACACCGAGCCGCCGATCGCCACGCGCGACGTCGTCGAGTTCGTGGCGAAGCGGGCCGAGGGCCTCGTCGTCGACGTCCACCCGATCGGGACGGTCTCGAAGGGGCGGAAGGGCGAGGAACTGGCCGAGATGGCCGACATGGCCGCCGGCGGCGCCGTGGCCTTCTCCGACGACGGCTCGCCGGTCCAGCACGGCGGCCTCATGCGCCGGGCGCTCGAGTACGCGCGGACGCTCGGCAAGCCGATCCTCGGCCACGAGGAGGACCTCACCCTCAACCCGCACGGCCACATGAACGAGGGCGCCGTCGCCACGCGGCTCGGGCTGCCCGGCATCCCGGGGCTCGCCGAGGAGGCCATGATCGCCCGCGACGCGCTGCTGGCCGAGTTCACCGGCGGCCGGTTCCACGTCTGCCACATCTCGACCGCCGCCGCCGTCGACATCGTCCGCCGCGCGAAGGCCCGGGGCGTCCCGATCACGGCCGAGGCGTGCCCGCACCACTGGGCCCTCACCGACGCGGCCGTCGAGGCCTCCGACTACGACACGCACACGAAGATGCACCCGCCGCTCCGGACCGCGGCCGACGCGCAGGCCATCAAGGACGGGCTGGCCGACGGGACCATCGACGTCATCGCGACCGACCACGCGCCGCACGCCGGCTTCGAGAAGGAGGTCGAGTTCATCGAGGCCCCGTTCGGGATCCTCGGGCTCGAGACCTGCTGGGGCCTCACCGGCCGCGACCTCCTCGCGCCGGGCGTGCTGACGGTCGAGGAGGCCGTCCACAAGCTGGCCGTCGCGCCGCGCGAGATCCTGGGCCTCGAGGTCCCGTCCCTCGACGAGGGCGCCGCGGCGAACCTGACGGTCTTCGACGCGACGACCGAGTGGACGTTCGAGGCACGCCACATCCGGTCGAAGTCCCACAACACGCCTTTCGTCGGTGCGCCGATGGTGGGCCGGGCGTGGGCCGTCGTCAACCACGGCCAGTTCGTCGAGGCCGAGGCGTGAGCGCGTTCCCGGGCAGCGCGTCGGCGGCGTGGGCCGTGCTCCTCGCGAGCGCCCTGTTCGAGACGGCCTGGGCCGTCGGGCTGCCGCGGACCGACGGGTTCACGCGCCTCGGGCCCAGCGTGGGCGTCGTGGCCGCGATGGTCGTCAGCGTGTACGGGCTGTCGCTGGCC
>CAXRFJ010000191.1:0-2405 GCA_964229475.1 Rubrivirga sp. | reverse complement strand
GAGGTCGTGGGCCGTGACGGCCGCGGGCGGGAAGCGGGCCTCGACGGTCATCCCTCCTCGTCGGTGGCCAGGAGGAGGACGCCGTGCCCGTCGCGGGCCTCGGCGAGCCGGCGCCGGAGCGCCTCGGCCTCGGCGCCGAGGCGGGCGCACTCGGCCTCGGCCGCGAGCGCGCGGCGGCGCCAGCGGTCGCGGGACCGGTGGAGCGAGGTGACCTCGCGGAGCTGGAGCTTGGCCAGCTGGCGGAGCTTCGTGCGCGTGCTCATGCGTCCTGGGGCTTCTTGAACCGGTCGGCCGCGGGGCAGTCGGCCCAGTGGGGCCGGTAGCCCTCGACCGTCGACGGCGGCTTCGTGTGGAGGCGGGCGCCGCCGTTCCAGCCAGAGCGGGCGGCCTGGCTCGACGAGCACGGGAGGACGTAGAGGACGCCCTTCTTCTCCGGCTCCCGGCCGTCCTGGCGCTCGGGGCCGTAGCCCCAGATCGGGCCTCCCCAGTTCCCCTGGAGCGGGTACGGGGCGACGGGGACGCGCTTGCCCTTCTCGGTCGTGAGCCAGCGGATCATGACGCCGCACCCCTCGCACTCGGCGAGCTCGCCGTGGTGGCGGTACGGGTCCTCGCGGCGGGCGCGGACGAGCGGGTCGGTAAGGGAGTGCGAGCTCATAACGCGAGGGCCACCCCGGGCTGGCGGATCCGCTTGCCGAGGACGGGGAGCCACGCCGAGCGGCACCCGTCGGCGGAGCACGCGACGACGGACTCGTCCTCCCACACGACGGCGCCGCCACAGTCCGGGCACGTCCCGTATCGCCGGCCCCGGAGCCGGACCGCGTTCCGCCGGTACGCCCCGGCCTCGGTCGGCTCGACGGCGGACCCGTCGGGCGTGACGCGGACGAGGCGGAGGGCGAGGAGCTGGCCGACGGCCGCGAACTCCTCCGGGGCGCCGAGGCGGGCGAGGTCGACCCGGAGCCCCCCGTCGCACATGAACTGGGCGAAGGCCGGGAGCGGGCCGGCGTAGGCGACGGCCGGCGGGTCGAGCGGGCTCCCCTCGTAGACCTCGTAGAGGCACATCGTCCGCCGTGGGTACGCGGTCCTCATCTCAGAACGGGGCGTGGTCGACGGGGCGCATCGGGTCGGCCTCGAGCCGCCGGCGCCACGCGGCGTCCTCGGCCGCGATCTCGGCGCGGACCTCGGCGAGCGGGCGGGCCGGGCCGACCTCGCGGCCGGCGGCGGCGACGCCGCGGCACCGGCGGTTCTCCTCGGGCGTGACCCACACGAGCGAGCCGGCGTCGTTGTCGGCGAGGTCGGGCCGCATCGTCGCCGGGTCCGGGAGGTGGTGGACCTCGCACCGGGCGCGCGTCCGGCCGGCGACGTGGTAGAGGGCGACGAGCCGGTGGACGAACCGGTGGAAGGCGCGGCCGCGGTTGGGGCCCGACGCCTTGTAGAGCGAGACGCGGAGGTACCCGTTGGCCGGGAACGAGGCGTCGTGGACGAACGGCTTGAGGAAGGCCCCGGTCTTCCGGTTCCGGACGAAGCCCCAGGACGAGACCTCGTAGCGGGCGAACCCGTTGACGGCCGCCCACGCCTCGGCCTCCCCGGCCTCGAGGCGGGCGGCGCGGCGGGCGAGGGCCCGGTCGTGGTCGGCGCGCGTCACGGCTGGTGCTGGAGGGCGTGGTCCTCGCAGACGGACGTGAGGGCCCAGGCCCAGACGCGCTGGTTCGACGGGCGGTAGCGGCAGAACCGCTTGTCGAGCTTGCCGACGCGGCCGGCGTCGACGAGCTGGTTCCGGGCCGCGTTGACCGAGGTCCGCTCGACGCCGAGCATGGCCGCGGCCTCGTAGTCGGTGAGCCCGGGGAGCCGGCGGCCGTCGTTGTCGCGGATCTCGCGGCTGGCCGCGCGGCGGTAGAGCGCGAGGAGCCGGTCGACGAGCGGGGACCCCTGGATCTGGCCGGCCACGCGGAGCGCGTCGGCCTTGGCCGTCGGGGCCTCCGGCCTCGGGGCCGAGGCGGGCGGGGTGGCCGGGCGGGTGTAGCCGGGCATCTGGCGGAGGTCGCTCATGCCGCGGCGACCTCGGGCGCGGGCTCGTCGGCCCCGAGGGCGCGCGGCGGTGTATCAGGGGAGTCCTGACCGGGGACGCCCTTAGGCTCTCCGGCCGCGGGGCCCCCCGTCCCCGAGTCCGTTCGCTCAGATGAGGGAGAGAGAGCGGGGGGCTCCGCCTCGGCGGGCCCGCCAGCGCGGGCGGCCTCGCGCGTCTCGGCCTCCTCGATCCAGCGCCAGATCCGGTCGCGGACCGGCTTGACGAGGTGGGCGTCGGCGGCCCGGTTGAACGCGGCCGCCAGCTCCGCGCTCGTCATCGTCGCCGCGAGCTCGGCGTCGCCGGCGACGAGCCGGTCGAACGGGTCGGCCTCGCCGGCCTC
>CAXRFJ010000190.1:0-7206 GCA_964229475.1 Rubrivirga sp. | reverse complement strand
CTCGGCGCCGAGGCGGGCGCACCGGGGCGCGGCGGCGGTAGCTTGGCGCCATGCCGCCGCCCGACCCGGTCAAGGCCCACCTCCTGGACGCCGCCGACATGGCCCGGACGCTCGACCGTCTGGCCCGGCAGGTCGTCGAGGAGCTCGACGACGAGGCCGCGCCCGCGAACCGGCTCGCGCTCGTGGGGATGCAGACGCGGGGCGTCCACCTCGCGCGGCGGCTCCGCGACCGGATCGAGGCCATCGAGGGCGTCCGCCTCCCGTTCGGGGTGCTCGACGCGACGTTCTACCGCGACGACGTCGGGCTCGGGACCGGCCGGCCGACGCCGGTGGTCCAGCCGACCGACATCCCGTTCCGCCTCGACGGCCGCCGCCTCGTCCTCGTCGACGACGTCGTGTACACGGGCCGGACGACGCGGGCCGCGCTCGACGCGCTCATGGACATGGGCCGCCCCGCGAGCGTGCGCCTCCTCGCGTTCGTCGACCGCGGCCTCCGCGAGCTGCCCGTCGCCCCCGACTACGTGGGCCTGCACGTCCCGACGGCACCCGGCGAGCTCGTCCGCGTCCGGCTGGAGGAGGAGGACGGGGAGGACGGCGTGTGGCTGGTCGAGAAAAAAGTTCAGAGTTCAGAGTTCGGGGTTGGATCCGCCGGCCTGTCGGCTGAGAGTTGAGGCCTTATGGAAGCGAACGCCGAACGCCGAACCGCGAACTCCGAACTCGTCGCCGAGTCCCTGCGCCACCGCCACCTCCTCGGGCTGGCGGACTACGACGCCGACGAGATCCGCCTGCTGCTCTCGACGGCGCGGGCGTTCCGCGACGTGCTCGACCGGCCCATCAAACGCGTGCCGTCGCTGCGCGGCGTGACGTGCTGCAACCTGTTCTTCGAGAACTCGACCCGGACGCGGCTCTCGTTCGAGCTGGCCGAAAAACGGCTCTCGGCGGACGTCATGAACTTCTCGGCCTCGAACTCCTCGGTGTCGAAGGGCGAGACGCTCAAGGACACGGCCCGCAACATCGAGGCGATGAAGGTGGACCTCGCCGTGATCCGGCACCGCTCGGCCGGCGCGGCCCACTTCCTCACGCGCTGCATCGACGGGATCGTGGTCAACGCCGGCGACGGCCAGCACGAGCACCCCACGCAGGCGCTCCTCGACGCGCTCACGATCTCGACGCTCGCCGTCCCCGGCCGCGACGGGCTGGCCGCCTTCGACTTCTCGGGCCTCCGCGTCACGATCCTGGGCGACATCGCGCACAGCCGCGTCGCCCGCTCGAACGTCTACGGGCTGACGGCGCTCGGCGCGCACGTCACGCTCTGCGGCCCGCGCACCATGATGCCCGTCGAGCTGGAGGCCGCGCTCGACGGCCGTGCCGTGACCGTCACCGACCGCCTCGACGAAGCGCTCGACGGCTGCGACGTGGCGATGGCCCTCCGCATCCAGCTCGAGCGCCAGGGCACGGACGTCGGCCTGACGCCGTCGCTGCGGGAGTACCACACGATGTACGGCATCCGCCCGGAGCACCTAGAGCGCTACCCGGACCTCTGGGTGATGCACCCCGGCCCGGTCAACCGCGGCGTCGAGCTGTCGGGCGAGGTCGTCGACTCGGACCGGTCGGTGATCCTGAGCCAGGTGACGAACGGCGTCGCCGTGCGGATGGCCGTCCTCTACCTCCTCGCCGGCGCGGACTCGTTCACCGACGCGGAGGCCGGGGCGTGACCTTTCTGGACCGTCATCCTGAACGCAGTGAAGGGTCTCTGCGCCATCGCCTCGCCCCTCATGGCCGGGAGCGACGCCCGCCGGCGTCTCCGTCGAGATTCTTCGCGGCGCTCAGGATGACGCGGTGGTGCGGTTTCGTCGATGCCCTCGTCGTCGGGCTGGCGGTCGTGGCCGGCGCCGCGTGCGCGCAGCCCGCCCCGCCCGCCTCGGGCGAGGCGCCGGAGGATCCGGCCGCGGAGCGGACGATCGCGCTGACGGTCGACGACCTGCCGGTCGGCCGGGGGCACCCGCTGGCGTGGCAGCAGCGCGTCACGCACGACCTCCTCCGCCAGATCACCGAGGCCGGCGTGCCGGCGATCGGGTTCGTGAACGAGGGGAAGCTCGACGTGGACGGCGAGCGCGACGAGCGGACGGCGATGCTGCAGGCGTGGGTCGACGCCGGGCTCGACCTCGGCAACCACACCTACGGCCACCCGTCGCTGTTCGACACGCCGCTCGCCGACTTCCAGGACGAGGTCCGCCGCGGCGACGTCGTGACGAACCGGCTGCTGGCGGCGCGCGGCGACTCGGTCCGCTACTTCCGGCACCCGTTCCTCAACGCCGGGCCGGACCCGGAGACGAAGGCCGCCTTCGAGGCGTGGCTGGCGGACGAGGGGTACACCGTCGCGCCGGTCACCCACGACAACGCGGAGTACGTCTACGCGCTCGCCTACGACCGCGCCCTAGAGGCCGGCGACGCCGCGCTCCAGGCCCGCATCGCGGATGCGTACGTCGCCTACATGGACACGACGGCGGCCTGCTTCGAGGGACTGGCCGGCGACCTGTTCGGCCGCGAGGTGGCCCACGTGCTCCTGATCCACGCCAACGCGCTCAACGCCGACCACCTCGACCGGCTCGTCGCCATGTTCCGCGGCCGCGGCTACCGGTTCGTCTCGCTCGACGCGGCGCTGGCGGACCCGGCCTACGCGTCGGAGGACACGTACACCGGCCGGGCGGGGATGTCGTGGCTCCAGCGGTGGGCCCTCGCGCGCGGCGTCCGGTTCGAATCCGAGCCGCACCCGGATCCCTGGGTGGAGGACGTGGCGTAGCCCGACCGAGGAGCACCGACCTCGTGACCGTCGGCTGGCAGGCGTGGCTGGCCTTTCCAGAGATGGGCCTCCCGGCCGTCCGCGCCAAGATCGACACGGGCGCGCGGACGTCGGCGCTCCATGCCCACGACGTCGAGCACGTCGAGCGCGACGGCGAGACGCTCGTCCGCTTCCTCGTCAACCCCCTGTTCAAGGGGCGGAAGCTGGCCGTCCCGTGCGAGGCGCCCGTCGTCGACGAGCGCGAGGTGACGTCGTCGAACGGGCACACAGAACTGCGGATCGTGGTCGAGGCCATGCTCCGCCTCGGGCTCGCCGCCGACGCCCCCGAGTGGCCCGTCGAGCTCACGCTGACCGACCGCCGCGGGATGCGCTTCCCGATGCTCCTCGGCCGCGAGGCCATGTCCGGCCGCGTCCTCGTCGACTCCGGCGCGTCGTTCCGTCTCGGCCGCCCCGACCACCCCGGCGCGTTCTACGAATAGTCGAGAGGGATTGAGGGATGGGGGATGGAGGGATCCTTTCGCCCCCATCCCGTATCCCTCATCCCCCAGCCCTCTTCCCCTCGCATGCGCCTCGCCATCCTCTCCCGCAACCCCGAGCTCTACTCGACCCGCCGGCTCGTCGAGGCGGCCGAGGCGCGCGGCCACGAGGTCCAGATCCTCGACACGCTCCGCTGCACGGCCCACCTCACCGACAAGGGCCCCGAGGTCCACTACCACGGCGAGCGGCTCGACCCGCCGGACGCGATCATCCCGCGCATCGGGTCGTCGATCACGTTCTACGGGCTCTCGATCGTCCGCCAGTTCGAGGCCATGGGCGTGTGGACGCTCAACGGGGCGGTCGCCATCACGCGCTCGCGCGACAAGCTCCGGGCCCACCAGTTCCTCGCCAAGAAGGGGATCGCGCTGCCGCGCACGGCCTTCGCCCACAAGGCCGACGACGCGGCCGACCTCATCAAGTCGGTCGGCGGCCCGCCCTGCATCGTCAAGCTGTTGGAGGGGACGCAGGGCGTCGGCGTGGTCCTGTGCGAGACGAAGAAGGCGGCCGAGAGCGTGATCCAGGCGTTCCGCGGGATGAAGGCCTACCTGCTCGTGCAGGAGTTCATCAAGGAGGCCGGCGGCGCCGACGTCCGCCTCTTCGTGGTGGGCGACCGCGTGATCGCGGGGATGAAGCGCCAGGGCGCCGAGGGCGAGTTCCGCTCGAACCTCCACCGCGGCGGGAGCGCGACGGCCATCAAGATCTCGCCGGCCGAGCGGAAGACGGCCGTGGCCGCGTGCAAGGCGCTCGGGCTGAAGGTGGCCGGCGTCGACGTGCTCCAGTCGGAGCGCGGGCCCCTCGTGCTGGAGGTCAACTCGTCGCCGGGCCTCGAGGGGATCGAGCGGTCGACGGAGAAGGACGTGGCGGGCTCGGTGATCCAGTTCATCGAGAAGAGCCTCGCGGCGAAGGGCGCCAAGCCGGCGGCCTGACCCTGCCCGCCTCGGCGACTCGCCCGGAGGGGGCGTCGAGGCGGAGGGGCGGAGTGCCTTGCGCCGCGCGGTGGCCGGCCGATACCGTCGGCCATGCGCGTGTGTCTCGCCCTTTGTTTGGTGCTGTCGCTGGCCGCCGATCCGTCGGCGCAGGCGACGGGCGTGATCTGGGGGACCGTCGCGGACGGGGCGTATGGAGACCGGCTCCCCGGGGCATCGGTCCGGATCGAGGGGACGACCCGCGGCGCCGCGGCGGACGTCGACGGCCGGTACCGGATCGAGGGCGTGCCCCTCGGCGACGTCACGATTCGAGCGTCGTTCGTCGGGTACGAGTCGGTCGCCGTCGACACCGTGTTGGTGGCGGACTCGCTCCGGCTCGATTTCCTGCTTCCGCCAAGTTCGTGGTGCCTCGACGAGGTCGGCCTGAGCGTCATCTCCTACCCGCCGGGCGAGGTCTACGACCTACCGGGAGTCGACGTGCGGTACGACAGCAGGTTGGGACGACACTCGCGGCCTGTCGAAACCGTCTCCCCGGAACCCGTCGGCGCCCGATCGTCGCGGACAGCGGCGTGGGGCCGTGGGGCCGACCGGCTCGGGCGGTGGCGGCCCACGGTGCGTGGCCTGGGGCGGCCTCGGGTGTACGTGGACGGGCTCCCCGCGCTGTCGCTCGACGCCGTGCCCGTGGAGGCGACGGCCCTCGCGGGCGCGTTCGCGGGCTACCTGCCGGCGCGCTACGGCGGCTCAGCGGCCGGGGCCGTCGTCGCGGAGACGGCCAGTAGTCGGACGCGCCAAGCGTTCGTCGGCGCGGCAGGGGAGGGGCCGAACGTCGCGCTCCGGGGCGGCGCGCGCTTCCGCGAACGCCTGGACCCGAGGGCCTGCTATTCGCTCATCGAGCGGACGAGCCTGACCGCGGAGGGGGCGCTGGCGGCGGGTCAGGGCCCCGTTCGGGCGGATGGCCGGGCCTTCCTCGAAGAGATCTGGCGCCCCGCCGGGCTGACCGCCCACGCCCGCGCCGACGCCGTCACCACCGCGTTCGGCGACGGCGGCAGCGTCGGCGGCGTCGCCGACGTCCGTGCTCATGGTCACCTCGACCCCGCGCTCCTCACCGTCGGTGCCGACCACGCGTGGGGGCCGGAGGGACCGTCAACGCTCGTCGCCGGCCGGGCCGAGGTGACCTGGCAGAGTTGGAGCTGGCCGTCCGCCGGCGACGTGCAGGTCGGCGTGGAGGCGTCCGCGCTCTCCGGCCCCACCGAGTTGGGGACGCCGGCCGTGTCCGCCGTGGCGGCCTACGGCGAGCGGCGGTTCCGCGTGGATCGGGCGCGGTGGCGCCGCGACGTCCAGATCACCACGGGCCTCCGGGTGGAACGGTTCGGCCTCGTCGACCGGGACGTGTGGACGGTCCAGCCCCGCGTGCACGTCGAGCGGGCCTACGACGACGAGTCGGCGTACCTCTACGGCGTCGTCCTCTCCGCTCCCGGCGCCGACGGCACGCTCTGGCGCCGCACCGAGGCCGGCGCGGGCGCGCGAAACGAGGTGCTCGGGGGGCGGCATTCCGTGTGGCTGACCGTGGGCGCGCACGGCTACGTCCGGTCGGTCGCCGGTGCTCTCCGCGGCGAGGTCGTCGGGCTCGACGCCGAGGCCGTCTTCGGGGCCCGTCGGGTCGGGTCGACGCTGACCCTCCGGTCGCGCACGGAGTGGGGCGACGCCGCGCTCGCCCGCAGCCGGCACACGGCGGCCCTGACGATCGACGTGAGCGAGTACGGGCGGCTCTGGCCGCTCGCGGGCCGACATCGCGCGTTCGTGGACGTCGCCGAGGGCGTCGGCGGGCTGACGGTGGTCGAGGTCGGCGGCGAGTCGACGCCGTGGTGGCTCGGAGACGTCGCCCGGTGGCTCCGCAGGGACGAGGGCGCGGTGTCGCTCCACGGCCGGGGCGTCGTGGTCGGCCGCGGCGCCGTCCCGTGCGCCGACGGCCTCGGCGTGGTCGCGTGCCCGGCCCCGCTCGCCGAGGTGGCGCTCCGCGTGGCGCTCTAGCCCGGCCCGCCTCGGCGTCGAGGCGGAGGGAACCGCGGGGGCGGTGCAACTCCGCGCGCCGGTTGTGCGGAGGAGAAAGGGCGGTCGCCGTATCCTGGCCGCGCCCCTCATGGCCGACTCCCTCCACGGCCCCACCTGCGGCGCGCCGCTCGTCGTCCGCAACCGGTTCGTCACCGTCGTGACGTGCGAGTTCTGCGGCGGCGTCGCGCTCTACGACGGGGGGCGGCTCGACCCGACCGGCCGGTCCGTCGAGGTGGTCCAGGTCCCGAGCCCGCTCTACCTCGACGCGACGGGCCAGCTCGCCGGGCGCGCCTTCCGCGTGCTCGGCCGGCTCGTCTACGAGTACGACGGCGGCTTCTGGACCGAGTGGTTCGTCGAGGTCGACGGCGCCGGGCGCGCGTGGCTGGTCGAGGACGAGGGCGCGTTCTCGATCCTCCAGGAGCAGGCCGGCGTCACGGCGCCGCCGTTCGAGAGTGCTCGGCCCGCCGGGAGCCTCCGCCTCGGCGGCCTTGACGTGTTCGTCGACGAGGTCGGCGAGGCGACGGTCGTCGGCGCGGAGGGCCAGCTCGGCGGCGTGATCCTGCCCGGCGAAGTGATCCGCTACGTCGACGGCGTGGCCGGCGAGCGCGAGGTGTCGGTCGAGTACGGCGAGCGCGGGGTCGAGGTCTACGTCGGCCGCCCGGTCCCGCGCGAGGCGCTCGTCGTCGACGAAGAGACCTACGGATGGTGACCCCCCCAGCCCGCCCATGATCGGACGCATCATCGCCCTCGTCGTGCTCGGCTTCCTGGCGCTCACGGCGGTCTCGGCCTCGTCGAGCGGCTGTTCGGGGACGCGCTCCGGGCAGACGCCGGAGCAGGTCCGACGGTCCTACGACCTCGCGCTCGCGACGGAGCGCCAGAACGCGGAGG
>CAXRFJ010000189.1:0-2985 GCA_964229475.1 Rubrivirga sp. | reverse complement strand
GCGGCGAGGTCTACGCCGCGGTCTACGACGGCGACGCCGAGGTCGCCGCCCCCGCCGCGCTGGCCCTCGACGCCGTCGCCGGCTGGCTCCCCGCAGCGACGGCCGCGATCGGCGGCTCGGGCGCCGACCGGCTGGCGGGCGTCCGCCCCGACCTCCCCCGCGTGCGGCTCGCGCCGTCGGGCCCCGTCGTCGCCCGCCTCGGGAGGGCGCTCGCCGAGGCCGAGGGCCCCGGCGACGCGGCGGCCCTCGAGCCGCTCTACCTCAAGCCCGTGGCGACGTCACAGCCCCGGGGTATCTTGGGACCCTCGACCCTATGACGACCCTCCGGCGACCCCATGGCTTGGTTTAAGCGCAACTCGGCCGGCATCAAAACCGACCGCCGAGACCGCAACGAGACGCCGGAGGGCTACTGGCTCAAGTGCCCCTCCTGCGACACGATCACGAGCCAGCGGGAGCTCGAGGAGCACCTCCTCGTCTGCCCGTCGTGCGGCCACCACTACCCGATGTCCGGGCTGGGCTACCTCGGGCTCCTCTTCGACGAGGGCGCCTACGACCGGCACGACGCCGACCTCCACTCGATCGACCCGCTCGAGTTCGTCGACCGGAAGACGTACCCGGAGCGGATCGTGGCGGCCGACCGGAAGACCGGGCTCAACGACGCGGCCGTCTCCGGCACCGGCGTCATCGGCGGGCACCCGGCCTCCGTCGCGGCCATGGACTTCACCTACATCGGCGGGTCGATGGGCTCCGTCGTGGGTGAGACCGTCGCCCGCGCGGTCCGCCGGGCGGTCGACGAGGACCGGGCGTGCGTCGTGATCAGCCAGTCGGGCGGGGCGCGGATGATGGAGGGCGCGCTGTCGCTCATGCAGATGGCCAAGACGAGCGCGAACCTCGCCGTGCTCGCCGAGAAGGGCCTCCCCTACGTCTCGGTCCTCACCCACCCGACGACGGGCGGCGTGACGGCCTCCTTCGCCATGCTCGGCGACCTCAACCTCGCGGAGCCGGGCGCGCTCATCGGCTTTGCCGGCCCGCGCGTCATCCGCGAGACGATCGGGCGCGACCTCCCGCCGGGCTTCCAGACCGCCGAGTTCCTGAAGGAGCAGGGGTTCGTCGACCGGATCGTGGCCCGCGACCGGCTCCGGCCCACGCTCGTCCAGCTGTTCGACTGGGTGTTCGGCGCCGGCGTCCCGGCCGCCGCGCCGACCGAGGCGGCGACCGCCGACGCGGAGGGCTAGCCCGCGGGCGGCAGCTCGACGCCGAGCCGGTCCGCCAGGAGCTCGGCCCACGCCTCGCACAGGACGCCCCGGTCGTACTCGGCCTCGAAGGCGGCCCGTGCGCGTGCGCCCATCCGCCGCCGCGCGTCCGGGTCGTCCGCCAGCCGGCGGAGCGCGGCGACGAGGTCCGCGCCCGCCCCGCCCGCCTCGGGGTCGACGACGACGCCCACGTCGTGCCGGCGGATCGCCTGGGCCGGCTCCGACCGCTCGGGCCCGACCATCACGACCGGGCGCCCGGCGGCGAGGATGCCGTAGAGCTTGCTGGGCACGACGATGCCCGCCATCGACTCGCGGAGCGTGAGGAGGTGGACGTCGCCGGCCGAGAGCGAGGCCGCCAGCTCCTCGCGGGGGAAGTAGTCGCGGTAGCTCGCGTTCGCGATCCCCTCCGCCTCGATGAACGCCTCGACCTCCGCGCGCCGCGGCCCGGAGCCGACGAACAGGAAATAGAAGCGGGCGTCGGCCTTGAGCACGCGCATGGCCTCGCGGACCTCCTCGAAACGGTGCGCCACGCCCGCGTTGCCCGAGTACATCACGACGAGCCGGTCGGGGCCGAGCCCGAGCGCCCGGCGGACCGGGTTGTCGGCGGGGTCGATCGGGCGGACGCCCGCACCGTCGCTCCACATCCCGATCGTCACGAGCCGGTCGGGCGCGACGCCCTTGGCCGCGATCCGCTCCTTCATGCGGAAGCCGAGGTCGACCACCAGGTCGGCGCCGCGGTAGCCCGCGTTGTTGAGGCCGTGGAGCACGCGGGCCGGGAGGCCGCGCTCCGCCAGCATCCCGATGGCGACCTCGGCGTCGGGGTGGAGGTCCATCGACCAGACGGCGTAGGGCTGGCCGCGGAGCCGGCCCGCGAGGCGCGCCGCGACGCTCAGGAGCGGCGGCGTCGTGAGGACGATCACGAGGTCGTAGCGCTCGCCGGCGAGGAGCGTCCGGAGCGCCCCGAGGTAGTAGCCCGCGTAGTCCGCGATCCGACCGAGGTGGGACGAGCGGCCGAAGCTCGTCGAGATCAGGCGGCGGATCCGGACGCCGTTGCGGACCTCCTCGGCCGGCGCCTCCAGATCGCCCGACACGTACCGGCCCCGGCCGGTGAGCACGTCGACCTCGAACCCGCGCGCGGCGAGGTGCTCGGCGAGGTCGGTCAGGATCTGGCCCGTCGCGGCGACGTCCGGCCAGTAGTGCTGGTTGACGAACAGGAGCCGGGGCATCAGGCGTAGCCGAGCTCGGAGCGGAGCGGCTCGAGGTACGGGTCGATCTCGGCCGGGTCCAGGCCCGTGTCGTAGCTCGTCCGGTTGCCTTCGTCGATGAACGTCGCGGCGTACTCGCGGATCTCCGCGCTGGGCCGCAGCTCGAGGAACGCGAGGATCGCCTCCATCTGCCCGACCGGGTCCGCCATGACGTCCTCGAAGCGGACCGTCATCTGGCGCTCCTCGGGGACCTCGGCCAGCCCGGCCCGCGCGGCGCGGACGCTCTCCCGCCACTGCACGGCGCACGCGGCCACGACGCCCTCCGCGTCGCGCACCTCGCGGAGGCCGGGGAACTGCGGGCCCCAGACGTACGCTCGCTGTGGGAAGAGCTGCCGGCCGACGACGTCGCGGAGGACGGTGGCCGCGTAGAACGGGGCGTCCCGGAGGGGGAGCTCGAGCTGCGGCAGCCGGCGACGCAGCGCGCGCTTGTCGGGGGTCTTCGTCCACATCCGGAGCGCGGACCGGGT
>CAXRFJ010000188.1:0-3750 GCA_964229475.1 Rubrivirga sp. | reverse complement strand
ACGACGACGCCACGATGCCGGTCACGACGACGTGGCAGTGGGGCGACGGGTCGACCGGCTCGGGCATGACGACGTCGCACACGTTCTCGTCGCCGGGGACGTACACGGTCACGGCCATGGTGATGAACGAGGGCGGGGAGGACTCGGAGTCCTGCCTCGTCACCGTCGTCGAGCCGCCGACGCCGCCGAGCCTCGCGGGCTGCCGCGCCACGCCGGCCACGGTCAACGTGGGCGAGCAGGTGACGATCAACGCGACGGCGACCGAGGCCGACGAGATCACGGTCGACTTCGGCGACGGGACGACGGCGTCCACGCTCCCGGCCCGCCACGCGTACTCGGAGACGGGCACGTACACGGTCGAGATCATGGCCTCGAACCAGTACGGTGACGACACGTGCACGATCACCGTCACGGTCGGCGACTCGTACTGCGCGAACATCACGGAGCTGAACCCGGTGTTCTTCGGGTACGGCGCGACGACGCTGACGGCGGACGCGACGAGCCGTCTCGACGAGAACATCGAGATCCTCCGCCGCTGCCCCGACATCTGCGTGACGATCAACGCGTACTCGGACGGCTCCGAGCCGGGCGACGCGCTCCGGATCTCGCAGGCCCGCGCCGACGCCGTGCTCCAGTACTACGTCTCGCAGGGCATCGGCCGCGAGCGGCTCCGCGCCGTCGGCCGCGGCGTCGACCCGTCGGCGAACCCGAAGGAGGACCCGGGCCCGGGCGACAGCCGCGCCCGCCGGGCCGACTCGATCCCGAGCTCCTGCGCCGGGTTCTAGTCCAGGCTGATCGGGCCTAGCGCCCGACACCTCCGAGGGGAGGCGATCCGCACGTCGGGTCGCCTCCCCTCTCATTTTGTGCGGGCCCGCGGGCGTCCGTTGTTTACCGCGCCCAGATGGAACCCTTCCCCGCCCGTCTTCCGGGATGAACTCCGCGGCGCGAGGCCGGCCCGGGGTTGTCTAATCCCGCCTCCGAACGCCTGCCCAGGGCGACCGCCGCTCACGCGGGGTGCCCTCCCCCTTCCCCAAGGACCCCATGATCCGCTCCCTCCTCCTCGCGGCGCTGGCGGCTCTCGTCGCGACGACGGCGACGGCCCAGCCCGTCTACAACGGCCTCGACGACCCGTACACCGACCGCTACGACGACGGCGCCCAGCCGGGCGTCCGCCTCGGCCTCGGCGTCGGCGCCTTCATCTATGACGGCCCGGACCGGCTCGTCGGCGACCCCGCCTTCCAGAGCGACGCCGTCGACACGAACCTCGGGATCACGGCCGAGCTCACGTTCCCGCTCGCCGACCAGGTCTACGGGCGGCTCATGGGCGGGCTCGTCAACCTCGGCGCCGAGGACCTGCCCTACACGAACCCATACCTCACCGAGACGTCGGTCCTCGCCGAGGCCGACCTCCTGCTGTACCTCTCGCGCCCCGGCGCCGGCCAGCTCGCGCCGTACGTGTTCTCCGGCATCAGCGCGCTCTTCCCCACGGAGAGCGCCTCGGGCGTCGACTCGCCCGCGCTGGCGATCCCGGTCGGCCTCGGGCTCGAGTACGGCGTCTCGCGCAACCTCGCGCTGTTCGCCGAGGGGAGCTACCGGTTCGGCCTCACCGACGTGGGGACGAGCACCGTGGCCCGCGCGCTCGCCGCGGCCTCCGCGGGCGACGACGATAAGGTGTGCAAAAAGTACCCCGAGAAGCCGGAATGCCAGGAGCCCCCGCCGCCGACCTGCGAGGAGGACCCGACGCAGCCGGGGTGCCCGGGCGTCGACCCCAACGGCGACGACGACTTCGACGGCCGGTTCAACACGGGCCTGATCCTCGGCGGCCTGCGGTTCGGCTTCGGCGGCGCCCCGGCGGCCCCGGTCATCCCGCCGCCGCCGCCGCCGGTCACGCCGCAGCCCCCGCCGCCGCCGGTCACCCCCCCGGCCCCGCTGGTCTGCGACCTCGTCGAGCTCAACGCGATCTACTTCGACTACGGCTCGGGCTCGCTCGACCGCCGCGCCCGCGCGCTCCTCGACGAGAACGTCGAGCTCCTCCTCTCGAACCCGGCCTGCTGCGTGTTCATCGACGGGTTCACCGACACGCCCGAGGGCTCGCGCTTCGGGACGGGCCTCGCCGGCCAGCGCGCCCAGGCCGTCTACGACTACTACCTGAGCCAGGGCGTCGGCGCCAGCCGCCTCCAGATCCGCAACCGCGGCGTCGCCGCCCCGGACTGCGACAAGGAGGACCCGGGCCCGGGCTGCGAGCGGAACCGGCGCGTCGAGTCGCTCCCGGTCGACTGCGAGCGGTTCCGGTTCCTCCTCGACAACCCCTCGTACGACCCGTACTAGACTGGCGGGCGTTCGGGACCGGCCGGTCCCCGCGACCGACCCGGTCTTCCGCCAGCGGCCCTGCCCCTCCGGGGGCGGGGCCGCCGTCGTTTGGGCTATCCTCCGGGCCGACTCTCCCCCGCCCCGATGCGCGCGCTCTCCGTCCTCATCCTGGCCGTCGTCCTCAGCGGCTGCTTCCACATCGACTCGCTGCTGACGGTCCGGGCCGACGGCTCGGCCACGCTCCGCGACGAGGTCACGTTCTCGGGGATGGCGCTCATGGCGCTGGCGGAGGCCGCCGAGGACGAGGACTCGCCGTTCACCGAGGCCGCCATGGAGGACCGGGCCGCGGCCCTCGGCGAGGGCGTCCGCGTGGCGACGTTCGAGATGCGCGAGGACGGGTACACGGCCACGTTCGAGGTCGACGACGTCCGCCGCCTCCGCTACGCCACGCCCGACGCGTTCGGCGAGAGCGACGGCGACGGCCCCGAGGGCGTCGACCTCTCGTTTGGCTTCGACGAGGGCGCCGCCTCGACCCTCCGCGTCCTCGTCCCCAAGCCCGAGGCCGACGACGACAAGACCGGGAGCGACCCCGACGCGCCCGAGGTGGACCCGCAAGAGCAGGCGCGGATGCTCGCCATGATGCGGTCGTTCTTCGCCGACGCCCACGTGTCGGTCGCGGTCGAGGTCGAGGGCGAGATCGAGGAGACGAACGCGAGCTACGTCGACGGCGCCCGGGTGACGCTCTTCGACCTCCCGTTCGTGGCCGTGTTCGACGTGATGGAGGCCAACCCCGAGCTGAGGGGGCGCGAGCCTCCGGAGCCGGAGGCGATGCTCGACGAGCTCCGCGAGGTTGAGGGCGTCCGGGTCGAGCGGCCCGGGACGGTCCGCGTGCGGTTCCGCTAGGCCAGGGGCGCGGCGCGCGCGAGAACGAGCGGAGGCCCCCGACGGGCGGGCCGCGGACGTCGCCAGATCGTCCGCGGGCCCGGCCGCGCCGGGGGCCTCCGAGCGTCGACGCGTCGGGCTAGTAGGCGTCCGTCGGCGGCGTCTCGCGGCGGCGCGTCTTGGTGACCGCCAGCAGGATGCCGAGGCCGAGCATCACGATGCCGCCCGCGCCGATCCAGGCGGCCGGCACGCCGGCGAGGTGGGCGGCCATCGCGAGGCCGGCCGTGAGGACGATGAAGCCGAGGAGGTAGACGGAGAGCGAGGACATGGCGGGAATCGAGAGGGGCCGCTTCCACGCCCCGTCGCCCCCGACCGCTCCGCCCAGCCGTTCACCCCCGCGTGGCGTCACGGGAGAGTGACCGGGGACCGGGCCGGCACCTCCGCCTCGGCGCCGAGACGGGCGAGGCTTGGGCCCCTGCGGCAACTCGCCAGGCCCGCCATCCGGAGCTGAGCGCAGGATGACACGAGTGCTTTTCCGCTTCTGGCCTAGGCGTCGAC
>CAXRFJ010000187.1:0-3991 GCA_964229475.1 Rubrivirga sp. | reverse complement strand
GGGGAAGCGGCCGCGGTGGTCGCCGTGGCGGCCGAGGCGGACGCCGAGCCCGGCTCCTGACGCACCTGCGGGGACCCGGTCGGACCTGCCCCCCTGACGCCCTGAGGCGTCCCGATCCGGGCGAGACCGCCGGCGTCCACCTGACGGCCTCCGCCGTCGGCGGAGGCGGCCCGAGCGCGGCGGCGGCCCGAGCCGGGCTGGCCAGTCGGGCGCCCTGCCCTACGTTGCCGGCCCACGCTCCCGCGCGCCATGTACGAGATCACCGCCTCGGCCGACATCGCCGCCCCGCCCGAGGCCGTCTGGGCCCTCCTCTGCGAGCCGGCCCGCTACCCGGACTTCGTGGACCCGACCGACGAGATGCTCGCCGTCCCGGAGGCGCCGTTCGGGGAGGGGAGCACCTACCGCGAGTACGGCGGGATCCCCCCGTTCAAGGCCGAGAGCGAGTGGACCGTCACGGCCTTCGAGCCGGTCACGCGCCAGGTCCACGTCGGCGACGACGGCGGGACGACGATGCACCTCGACGTCACCCTCGAGCCGACGGCGACCGGGACGCGCTACACGCAGGTGTTCCGGATCGAGCCGCGGTGGTTTCTCCGACCCGTGATGGCCGTGATGTGGCCGCTCATGATGCGCGGCCGCGGCCAGACGGCGATGGACCGGACCGCCGACGGCCTCCGCCGCCTCACCGAGGCCGAGCGGCCGGCCCCCGACGAGGCTGGATCCTGAAGAGCGCGCGGAGGCGGCACGGGGCCCGCGCCCCTACGTTCGGAGACGCCCCGACCCGTGCCCCACATGTCCGAGATCCCCGACGCCCAGCCGTTCACGCCCGTCTCCGAGGTCGGCGAGTTCGGCCTCATCGAGAAGCTCCAGTCCACGCTGGGGGACGCCGCCGACGCCCGCGACCTCGTCCAGGGCATCGGCGACGACGCGGCCGTCTACCGCGTCGGCGGCGCCGGCTCCGACGGGCCGAGCCGCGTCCACGTGGTCACGACCGACGCGCTCGTCGAGGGCGTCCACTTCGACCGGACCTACGTCCCGCTGCGGGCGCTCGGGTGGAAGGCCATCGCGACGAACGTGAGCGACGTGGCGGCCATGAACGCCCGGCCCCGGTTCGCGACGGTCGCGCTCGGGCTGCCCAACAACCTGTCGGTCGAGGGCGCCGAGGCGCTCTACACCGGCATGGCCCAGGCGTGCGAGCGCTACGGCCTCGCCGTCGTCGGCGGCGACGTGACGGCGTCGGCCCGGCTCACGCTCTCGGTCACGGTCGTCGGCGAGGCGGAGGAGGCCGCCGTCGTCTACCGCCGCGGCGCGCAGCCGGGCGACCTCCTGTGCGTGACGGGCGACCTCGGGAGCGCCGCGGCCGGCCTCCGCGTGCTCCTCGCCGGCAAGGACGGGATGACCGCCGGCGACGGCGCCGCCGACGACCCGCCGCAGCCCGACCTCACCGAGTTCGCCTACGTCGTCGAGCGCCAGCTCATGCCGCAGGCCCGGCTCGACCGCGTCGCGGCGTGGGCCGAGGCCGGCGTCCGCCCGACCTCGCTCATCGACGTGTCGGACGGGCTGGCCTCCGAGACGCACCACCTCAGCCAGGCCGGGACCGTCGGCGCCGCCATCGACGCGGGGCTCCTGCCGGTCCACGTCCAGACGGCGCTCGCGGCGCAGCGGTTCGACGAGCGGGCGGAGGCGTTCGTGCTCTACGGCGGCGAGGACTACGAGCTCCTGTTCACGCTCCCCGAGGCCGAGGCGTCGAAGCTGCCGTCGGACACGTACGCCGTGGTCGGCCAGATCGTCGAGCCCTCCGAGGGCGTCGTGCTCCGGCTGCCGGACGGCAACCGCGTCCCGCTCGAGGCCGCCGGCTTCCGCCACGTCTAGCGCGGCCCGGCCCCGCCCGCCTCGGCGCCGAGGCGGGCGGAGTCAGCGCTCGCCGTCGGGCGGGCGGTACTCCTCGGGGACGCGGTCGGCCAGCCGCTCGAACGCCATGTGGCCGGAGGTCGAGATCGCGAACGGGTCCTCGGGCGTCCCCTGCGGGTCGACGCGGGCGCGGCCGCCGAGGTGGAGCGACGAGCGCTGGACCGACGCCGGCCGGGTCCGGTGCTCGCGGAACCACTCGGACGCTAGGTAGGCCGCTTCCTCCGGCTCGCCGCCGTACGTCACGTCGACCCGCTCGAACCCGCGGAGCGTGCCCCAGCCGTCGGCGTCGACGTCCATCAGCCAGTCGGCCGGGGTGCGGAAGGCGGGGCGGGCGCCGTAGGCGTCGGTGCGGACGACCTCGAACGTGTAGCCGGCGTCGTCGGCCGTGCCGGTGAGGAGCGACTGGAGCAGGTGCGGGAGGGAGCCGCGGTAGGCCCGGAGGCGGGCCGCGGCCCAGCGCGCGGCCTCGGCGGAGTCGGCCGGCACCAGCTCCTCGAACCGCTCGTCGCCGTCGTACCGGACGCGCGTGGCGCTGGCGGAGAACTCGTAGAGGTCGTAGGTCAGGCGGTAGCCGAGCGCGCGGTTCTCGATGACGAGCGGGGCGGCGGCCTCGGCGAGCAGCGCGCCCCACCGCACGCGGAGGTCGAGGACCTCCGGGTTGAGGATCCGCGTCGCGGCGGCGTTGGCGGACTCCCCGATCAGGGTCTTTTCGAACCACGCCAGCCGGCGGCGCCAGCGGTCGTCCCGCTCCGCCTCAACGGCCACGCCGCCCAGGGCGAGCGTCGCCGGCGCCAGCACGAGGTCGACGGCCCGCTCCTCGCCCGGCCCGAGGCGGACGGCCTCGGCGGCGGCCCGGTAGCCCACGAGCGAGCCCACGAGCCGGTGCGCGCCGGGCGGGACCGCCTCGATCCGGAAGCGGCCGCCGGCGTCGGCGGAGGCGCCGCGGGCGGTGCCCGAGAGGTAGACGCTCGCTCCGGGCAGCGGCGCCCCGCTCGTGTCGCGGACGGTGCCGGACAGCGCGCCGGGCTGGGCGCCGGCGGCGGCCGCGAGGAAGACGAGCAGGGGGAGGGCGCGGCGCACGCCGGAGTCAACGGAGGCCGCGAGGCCGTGTCAAGGCCGGTCCGGGCGCCTGCCCGGCTGATGAATGGCTGAGGATGCGCCCAGAGGCTTCAGGGGCGGGGGCCGAGCGGCCGATGTCCCCGTTGATTGCAGACTGCCCCTCCGATTCCCCGGCCCATGTCCCGCTCCCTGACGTTCCTCACCGTCGCCGGCCTCCTCGGCTTCGCCGGCCTGTCGGTCCTCGCTGGCTGCGACGCCAGCGACGGCGAGGCCGACACGCCCACGCCGCCGGCTGTCGCCGCCTTCCAGCTCGACGCCGGCGCCTTCCCCGACGATGGCGCCCGCGTCGCCGCCGGCGCCAACTTCGTCCACGCCGCGGCCCGCGTCGGCATCGTCTCGACCGTCGTCGGGCTCCACCTCGTCCTCCCGGCCGCCGCGACGGAGGCCGTGACCGCCGACGCGCCGACCGTTTCGGCCGGCGTCTGGACGTGGGAAGCCATGACCGCCGTGGCGGGCACGCCCGTCGACCTGCGGCTGGAGGGCACGCCCGAGGGCTCGTCCATCGACTGGCGCCTCGTCGTGACCGGCCCCGAGGGCGACCCGTTCACCTACTACACGGCCACGACGGGCCTCGACGGCGAGACCGGCACGTGGCGCCTCTTCGCCCCCGACGCCGACGGCCCCGTCCTCACGGCCTCGTTCGACGTGCAGGACCTGGACGCCCGCGAGCTCACGTTCCGCGTCCCCACCGGCCGCGACCACGGCGGCTCGTCCGTCCGCTACGCGACCGACGGCGACGTGCGGACGTTCGACTGGACCGACGGGCCGGCCGGCACCCGGGCGCTCGTCGTGTGGGACGAGGCGACCCGCGCCGGCTCGATCACCGCCGACGCCTACAACGGCGGCGCCCGCGCCTGCTGGGACGAGAGCCTCGACGACGTCGCCTGCGACTGACCGACCTCGGCCTCGGCGCCGAGGCGGGCGGCCTCACGCGTCGCTCAGCACGACCACGCCCGAGGCC
>CAXRFJ010000186.1:0-4610 GCA_964229475.1 Rubrivirga sp. | reverse complement strand
CTCCGCTCGCGACCCTCCCCCGCCCATGCGCGCCGCTCTCGCTCTCGCCCTCGTGGCCCTCCTCTCCGCCCCGGCCGAGGCCCAGCTCCGCCTCCCGCTCGTCCTCTCCGACGGCGCCGTGCTCCAGCGCGACCGCGCCGTGCCCGTGTGGGGCTGGGCCGCGCCCGGCGCCGCCGTCTCCGTCCGCCTCGGCGACGCTGCGGAGACGACCGAGGCCGGTACGGACGGCCGCTGGCGGGTCGAGCTGCCGGCCCTGCCGGCCGGCGGCCCGCACACGCTCACGGTCACCTCGGGCGACGAGTCGGCCCGCGCGGAGGACCTCCTCGTCGGCGACGTGTGGGTGCTCTCGGGGCAGAGCAATATGGAGTGGACGGTCAAGGACGCGAACGACGCCGAGGCCGAGATCGCGGCGGCGACGGACCCGAGCCTCCGCCACTTCAAGGTGCCGCAGTCGTTCGCCGAGACGCCGCAGGACGAGCTGGCGGGCGGGGAGTGGGAGGCCGGCTCGCCCGAGACCGTCGGCGACTTCTCGGCGGTCGGCTACTTTTTCGCGCGCGACCTCCGCCGGGCCGGCGTCGACGTGCCGATCGGGCTCCTCCACACGTCGTGGGGCGGCAGCCGGATCGAGCCGTGGATGAGCCCGGCCATGCTCGGCTACGGCGAGGGCGACGTGGAGGCTGTCTGGGAGGCCGAGCGCGCGCAGGAGGCCGCCATTCGGGCCCGGCTCCTGGACCTCCTCGGCGGCGAGATCCCGACCGCGGACGCGGGGGTCGTCGATGGCGACCCCGTCTGGGCCGCGCCCGAGCACGACGCCTCCGGCTGGCGGACGATCCGCGTGCCGGCGACGTGGGAGGCCGAGGGCTACGCGGGCCTCGACGGCGTCGCGTGGTACCGGACGTCGTTCACGCTCACCGAGGCGGAGGCCGCCGCGGGCGTCACGCTCGGCCTCGGCCAGATCGACGACGACGACGTGACGTGGGTCAACGGCGTCGAGGTCGGGCGGAGGGAGAACGCCTGGAACGTGCCGCGCCGCTACGCCGTGCCGCCGTCCGCGCTGCGGGCCGGCGCCAACACGGTCGCCGTCCGCGTCGTGGACCACCAGGGCGGCGGCGGCATCGCCGGGCCGGCCGACGGCGTCTACCTCGAGACCGCCGACGGCCGCCAGCGCTCGCTCGCCGGGGCCGGCTGGCGGTTCCGCGTCGGCGAGGCGCGGCTCGCGGGCGGCGGCCAGAAGAACCAGGTCCCGATGCTCCTGTGGAACCAGATGGTGGCCCCGCTGACCGTCCAGCCCGTCGCGGGCGTGCTGTGGTACCAGGGCGAGTCGAACGCGAACACGGTCGAGGACGCCGCGGCCTACGCCGGCCAGTTCCAGGCGATGATCGAGGGCTGGCGCGACGCGTGGGGCGACGACGACCTCCCGTTCTTCTGGGTCCAGCTCGCCAACTTCATGGCGCCCCCGACCGGCCCCGACGACACCGGCACGTGGTCGGTCCTCCGCGCCAGCCAGAGCGCGGCGCTCGGCCTCGACCACACCGCCGAGGCCGTGATCTACGACGTCGGCGAGGCCGACGACATCCACCCGCGCGACAAGCAGACGGTCGGGCACCGGCTGGCGCTCGCGGCCCGCGCCCTCGTCTACGGCGAGGACGGCCTGACGTACTCCGGCCCCCGCTTCGAGGACCTCGACGTGGCCGACGGCCGGGCCGAGGTCTCTTTCACCCACCTCGGCGGCGGGCTGAGCACCCGCGGCGGGCTCCCGCTCGGCGGCTTCACGATCGCCGGCGCCGACGGCGTCTGGCACGGGGCCGACGCCGAGATCGACGGCGACCGCGTCCTCGTCTGGAGCGACGCCGTGCCCGCCCCCGTCGCCGTCCGCTACGCGTGGGCCAACAACCCCGAGGCGGCCACGCTCACGAACGCCGAGGGCCTGCCGGCGGCGCCGTTCGAGGCCGAGCGGTAGGCGTCAGGGGCGGACGGTGACCCACGCCGTCCGCCGCGACGCGTCGGCCGCGGCGACCACGATCCCGTAGACGCCGGGCGCGACGCGCTCGCCGGCCTCCGTACGGCCGTCCCAGGCGACCTCCGCCCGCCCGCGCGCCGCCAGCCGGCGGACCGTCCGCCCGAGCGCGTCGACCACGACCGCGTCGAGCACCGCCGGCCCGTCGAGCGCGACGCGGACGGCGCCGCGCGTCGGGTTGGGCCACGCCCTCAGCCCGCCCGGGGCGGACGGGCCGGCCTCGCGCGCGACGCCGCGGCCGTCGACGAGCCCCTCGCCCTGGCGGATCCGCACGCGCTGGCCGACCGCCAGCCCCTCGGCCACGTCGACGGCGCCGCCCGGCCACCGGACCGTCACGCGGTCGACGGCCCCGACGGCGCCGAGGCCGACGTGGACGGGCCCGAGGTTCTGCCCGAGAAACTGGGCGCCGTGGTGGAAGCGGACCCACCGCCGCCCCCCGGCCTCGACCTCGACCGTCGCCCCGAGGCCGTCGGTGTTCTTCCCCGCGCCCTCCAGCGCGACCGCCAGCCACGCGCCGGCCGGGGCCGCGTTGCCGTAGAAGTGCGGCGACCGGCCGACGTTCGCCACGAGCACGTCCTGCCGCCCGTCGCCGTCGGCGTCGAAGACGGCCACCCCGCGGCCCGCGTCGAGCGCGTCGACGCCCCACGCCGCGGCGGACTCGACGAGCGGGAACGCGCCGCCGTTGACGAACAGGCTGTTCGGCGTGTCGGCGGCGACGTAGCCGTTGACGACGAAGAGGTCCTCGTCGCCGTCGTTCTCGAGGTCGAGGAAGGCGGCGCCCCAGCCCCACCCGGTCCGGTCCACGCCCGCCTCGACGGCCCGCTGGGCGTAGCCGCCGTCGCGCGCGACGAAGAGCGCGTGGTCCTGCCCGCCCGCGTCCGACCGGTTGGTGAGGAACACGTCGCCGCGGCCGTCGCCGTCGACGTCGCCGAGCGCGAGGCCCATCCCCTCGCCCGTGTCGCCGAGGCCGAGGGCGTCGGTGGCGTCCGCGAACGTGCCGCCGTCGTTGCGCCAGAGCCGGTTGGCCCCGAAGTCGTTGGCGCAGTAGAGGTCGAGGTCGCCGTCGCCGTCCGCGTCGAGCGGGAGGACCGCGTACGTCTTGCCCGGGTCGCCGAGCCCGCTCGCCTCGGTGACGTCGCGGAAGGTGCCGTCGCCGAGGTTCTCGTAGACCGCGTTGCGGAGGTCGCGCGGCCCGGCGGCGTAGTCCTCCCACACGCCGACGACGAGGTCGAGGTCGGTGTCGCCGTCGAGGTCGAGCCAGAGGGCGCTCGTCGAGAGCTGGGTCGGCCCGCCGGCCACGCCCGCGGCGCCGGTCACGTCGGTGAACGTGCCGCCGTCGTTGCGGAGGAGCTGGTTCGGGCCGGCGTTCGTGAGGTAGAGGTCGGGGTCGCCGTCGGCGTCGTAGTCGCCCCAGGCGGCGCCGAGCTTGGCCCCGTTGCCGGCCGTGTTGGGCAGGCCCCGCCCGGCCGTCCCGGCGACGCCCGCGGCGGCCGTCCGGTCGGTGAACGTCCCGTCGCCGCGGTTGACGAACAGGCGGTTCCAGGTCGTCGGGCGCGCCGGGTCGTAGGCGTCGCGGGCGACGAGGTAGACGTCGAGGTCGCCGTCCCCGTCGACGTCGGCCACGGCAACGCCGTTGGCCGCGGTCACCGAGCCGAGGCCGGCCTCGAACGGCCGGTAGGCGAACTGCGCCGAGGCCGGCGGCGCCGCCAGCAGGGCAGCGAGGCCGAGGGCGCGCGCGGTCACGGGTCCGGCGAGCAGTCGCCGTCGGCGAGGCCCGCGGCCCAGCGGAGGCCGCCGAGGAGGTGGGCGCGGAACGCGTCGTCGGCGTAGCTCTCGATCGTGTGCCCGCCGCCGGTGTACCACGACCGCCCGCCGAGCGCCTCGTGGCACCACGCGATGGGGTGGTCGTCGCCCATCGTCCCGCCCTCATACGTCGCCTCGTCGAGCGTCGCGAGCACGCGGACGCCCTCGGGCGCCGCGCGGTAGTTGTACCACTCGTCGGTGCGCGGCCAGTCGGCCGGGAGGTGGGCCGTCGAGGGGTGCCCGCGGTCGACCACGCGGACGACGGCGTCGGGCGTTCCCGGCGGGTGGCCCTCGAAATAGGCGCCGACGAGGTCGCCGTAGAACGGCCAGTCGTACTCCGTGTCGGCCGCCGAGTGGACGCCCGCGTAGCCGCCGCCGGCGCGGACGAACCGCTCGACCGCCGCCTCCTGCGCCGGCCCCAGGACGTCCTCCGAGGTCAGGAGGAACACGACGGCCGCGTAGCCCCCGAGGCGGTCGTCCGTGAACGCGCCCGCGTCCTCGGTGTGGTCGACGGCGAACCCGCCGGCGGCGCCGAGCTGGCGGACGGCCTCGACGGCGGCCGGGATCGAGTCGTGGCGCCAGCCCTCAGTCTTCGTGAACACGAGGACGCGCGGCGCCTCGGCCGGGGCCGGGCCGGCGCAGCTGCTGAGGGCGAGGAGGAGGAGGGCGAGGAACCGGGGCATGGGGTACGGGGAGGGGGTCCCCCGCCTCGGCAGCGAGGCGGAGGGAGCGGGCGAACCCGGGTGGGCGGGAAGCGCTTCAGCCACGTATCCTAGTTGATCCATGCTCT
>CAXRFJ010000185.1:0-2042 GCA_964229475.1 Rubrivirga sp. | reverse complement strand
CGGGCCCGTGGCGGGCCTCGCCACGCTCGCCTTCTGCGGCCTCATCGTCGAGGGCGCCATGGCCGACTGGGGCGCCGTGTACCTCCGCGAGGTGCTGGCGGCGTCGGAGGCCGTGGCGGCGCTCGGGTTCGCGGCGTTCTCGGCGTGCATGGCCGCCGCCCGCTTCGGCAGCGACTTCGCGACGGTCCGCGTGGGCGACGCGCGGCTGGTGCGGACCGGCGCCACGGTGGGCGCCGTCGGGCTGGCGGTGTGCGTCGTGGCGCCCGCCGTGCCGCTCGCCGTGGTCGGGTTCGGGCTGGTCGGGCTCGGGTTCGCGGCCGTCGTCCCGGCCCTGTTCCGGGCGGGGTCGCAGGCGCCGCTGCCGCCGGGCGTCGGGATCGCGGCCGTGGCGAGCGCGGGCTACCTCGGCTTCCTCGCCGGCCCGCCGGCCCTCGGGTTCGTCGCCGAGGCGGCCGGGCTGCGGGTCTCGTTCGGGATCCTCGTCGCCCTCGCCGGGCTCGTCGCGGTCGGGGCGGGCGCCGCGTTCCGGCTCGCCCGGGCGTAGGCCCGCGGCCGGAGCCGGGCGCGCCCCGCGCCGGACGAGCGGGACGCCTCGCCGTGCGGGAGCGGCCCCCGAGCGGCTCCTACCACTCGTCGGCGCCGGTGAGCTCGGCCTCGACGCCGTCGGCCGTCGTCATCACGAGGGCGATCGTGTCGAGGAGGACGCGGTCGGGGGCGTCGGCGGGGACCGTCGCCGAGAACACGACGCGGCTGCCGGTCAGCGACCACCCGCCGATGGCGTAGCCGGCGTTGTTGCGGAGGAGCTGCTCGGCCCAGCCGCCCGAGAGCGCCTCCCCGTCCTCCAGGGCGGCGGCGTACGAGAACACGCGGCGGACGTCGAGCGCGCCGATGGTGTCGGTCCGGGGCGAGATCCAGACGAGCTGGGAGCGCTCGTTGGGGAGCGTGAAGAGGACGCGGTAGTCGCCGTTCTGCTCCGCCGAGTAGGTGACGTTGTTCTGGTCGAGCGCCTGCTCGACGCGGGCGTCGGCGGGCGCGTCCTGGGCGGCGGCCGGGAGGGCGAGGAGCGCGAGGGCCAGCGGCGCCAGGCGCCACGGGGAGGTCGACGGAGTCGGCATCGGGTCGGGTGTGGGGATCGGGCTCAACATCGCACACAGCGCCCGTTCCGTGGCGGGCCCCGGCCCGTTCGCGTGGCCCAGACCGGCCCGGAGCGTTCCGATCCGCCTACTCGAACGCGACCGACAGCCCGGCCGCGAGGTGCCGCCCGGGCGCCGGCTCCACGAACCGCCCGCCGAACGCGTTGACCACGACCGAGCCCGCGTACCGCGCGTCGCCCACGTTGCGGACGGTCACGAACGGCGTGGCCCGCGCGCCGCCGAGGGCCACGCCCGCGAGGGCTGCCCGGAGGTGGACGACGGCGTAGGCGTCGGTCCGGAGCTCGCCCGCGCTGTCGGCCGCGTACGCCGCGGCGGCCTCGCCGTCGGCGCCGAGCACGAGCGGGACCGGGCCGCGGGCGGTCCACGTCGCCGTCCACGTCGCGAGGCGCGGGGGGAAGCCCGGCACGCGGTTGCCGGCCGGCGTCTCGCTGCCGGCGGGCCCGTCCAGGAACGTCCCGCGCGCGAGCGTCACGGCGACGGCCGCGTCGAGGCGGCCCGCCCCCAGGCGGACGCCGTCGGCGCGGAGGCCCACCTCGGCGCCCGCGTGGCGGGCCTCGCCCTCGTTGCGGTAGACCGTCACGTCGTCGACCTCGCGCGGCAGGAGGAGGTCGCGGGCCCAGGCCCCGAACGCCGCCGCGTCGAGCCCGACCGCGCCGCCCGCCACGGGCCACGCCGCCCGGGCGCCGACCTCGGCGCCCCACGTCCGCTCCGGCCGCAGGTCCGGGTTGAAGCCCGGCGCGCCGTCGGGCCGGTTGCCCAGCTCCGTCGTGGTCGGCGCGTCGAGGGCGCCGGCGGCGTTCGCGTCGAGCGGCGCCGCGCCCGCCCCGCGGCGCGGCGGATACGCGCCCCCGACCGACGGGCTGGGGGCGCCGAGCGCCCGCGACGGCG
>CAXRFJ010000184.1:0-11704 GCA_964229475.1 Rubrivirga sp. | reverse complement strand
GCCGCGCTCGTCGCGCTCCGCGGCGGCGTCTGGGCGCAGGGGGCGCGATCGGGCAGCCTCGGCGGCACCATCGACCTGCCCGCCCACGCGCTCGTCGACCTCGGCGCCGAGGTCGCGCTGGGCCGCGGCGCGAGCCTCCGGCTCGACGTCCGCAACGCGCTCGACGCCCGCGGTTACACGGCCGCCCAGACGCGCCCCGGCCGGCCCGACGCCCCGCTCCTCGTCGCCTGGCCGACGCGTCCGCGCGAGGTCCGCCTCGGCGTGTCCGTCCGACGCGACACCCGTCCCCGCGGTCCGCGGTGAAGACCCCGGCCGCGGGTGCGCCCGCCTCGGGGAGCCCGCGGAGCGACCGAGGCGGGCGGGGTGACACGACGGGGGCACTCGGCGTGGGTACCTCGGCGCTCCGCGCCGGACGGAACGGCGCCCCGCACGACCGGTTCTCACTGGCCGCCTCCCGCCGACAGGACGCCCCCGAATGGACGACCGCATCCTCATCCGCGGTGCCCGCGAGCACAACCTCCAGGGCATCGACCTCGACATCCCGCGCAACGAGCTCGTCGTCGTGACGGGACTGTCGGGCTCCGGCAAGTCGAGCCTCGCCTTCGACACGATCTACGCCGAGGGCCAGCGGCGCTACATGGAGTCGCTCTCCAGCTACGCCCGCCAGTTCCTGGGCGTCATGGAGCGGCCGGACGTCGACTTTATCGACGGCCTCAGCCCGGTCATCGCCATCGAGCAGAAGACCGTGAGCCGGAACCCGCGCTCGACGGTCGGCACGGTGACGGAGATCTACGACTTCCTCCGCCTCCTCTACGCCCGCGCCTCGGACGCCTACTCGTACGTCTCCGGCCGCCCGATGCGGCGGCAGTCGGACGACGAGATCATCGACGCGATCGCCGCCTTCCCCGAGGGCACGCGCGTCCAGGTCCTCGCGCCGGTCGTCCGCGGCCGGAAGGGGCACTACCGCGACCTGTTCGAGCAGACCGCGAAGTCCGGCTTCGAGCGCGTCCGCGCCGACGGCGAGGTCCGGACCATCGAGAAGGGGATGCAGCTCGACCGGTACAAGGTCCACGACGTCGAGGTCGTCGTCGACCGCCTCGTGATCAAGGAGGGCGTCCGCCCGCGGATCTCGCAGGCCGTCGAGATCGCCCTCGGCATGGGCGGCGGGACGCTCATCGCGCAGGTCGACAAGAGCGGCGACGAGGCCGAGCTGGCGACGGGCGACGTCCTGTTCTCCCGCCACCTCACGGCGCCCGAGGACGGCGTGAGCTACGAGGACCCGAGCCCCAACACGTTCTCGTTCAACAGCCCGTACGGCGCGTGCCCCGCGTGCAACGGGCTCGGCGTGCGGAAGGAGATCGACCCCGACCTCGTCGTCCCGAACCGGGCCAAGACCATCGAGCAGGGCGCCCTCGCGCCGCTCGGCAAGCCACGCGACGTCTGGGTCTACAGCCAGCTGGCGGCCGTCGCCGCCGTCTACGGCTTCGACTACGAGACGCCGTTCGAGGACCTCACCGACAAGCAAAAGGAGGTCATCCTCGAAGGCGCCGGGGACGAGCAGTTCGACATCGTCTACAAGTACAAGGGCCGGCAGGTGACTTATCAGCACCGGTTCGGCGGCGTCTACGGGCACGTCCAGCACACGCTCGACAACGCCTCGAACAAGTCGCAGCGGACGTGGGCCGAGGCGTTCATGCGCGTCCGCGACTGCCGCGTGTGCGGTGGCGGCCGGCTCAAGCCCGAGTCGCTCAGCTTCCGTGTCGGCAACACGGGGACGTACGAGGGCGACCAGTCCATCGCCGACCTCGTGCGCATGGACCTCCGCGCGCTCCGCCAGTGGTTCGAGGACCTGGAGTTGGAGGGCAGGCAGGGTGTCATCGGGGGGCCCATCGTCAAGGAGATCGGCGAGCGGCTCGACTTCCTGCTCAACGTCGGGCTCGACTACCTCACGCTCGACCGCCCCGCGCGGACGCTCTCGGGCGGCGAGTCCCAGCGGATCCGCCTCGCGACGCAGATCGGCACGCAGCTCACGGGCGTGCTCTACGTGCTCGACGAGCCGTCGATCGGGCTCCACCCGCGCGACAACTCGAAGCTCATCGCCAGCCTCGAAGCGCTCCGCGACCTCGGCAACTCGGTCCTCGTCGTCGAGCACGACCGCGAGATGATCGAGGCGGCCGACTTCGTGGTCGACCTCGGCCCCGGCGCCGGCGAGTACGGCGGGACGCTGCTCGCGGCCGGCCCGCCCGAGCAAATCTCGTCGTTCGAGGGCGACGGCGCCCCGCCGGACTCCCTTACGACGGCTTACCTCGCCGGCCTCCGCGCCGTGCCCACGCCCGCCTCGGGCGAGCGCCGGTCGGGGTCGGGCGCCTCGATCCGGCTGACCGGCGCGCGTGGCCACAACCTGAAGGACGTCGACTTCGAGCTCCCGCTCGGCACGCTGACGGTCGTGACGGGCGTCTCGGGGTCGGGCAAGTCGTCGCTCGTCAACCAGACGCTCGCGCCGATCCTCGCCGCCCACTTCCACAACGCCAAGACCGTCCCCCTCCCCTACCGCGACGTCGAGGGGCTGGAGCACGTCGACAAGGTCATCGCCATCGACCAGTCGCCGATCGGGCGGACGCCGCGGTCGAACCCGGCGACCTACACGGGCCTGTTCACGCTCATCCGCGACCTGTTCGCGCGCCTCCCGGAGTCCGAGATCCGCGGCTACGACAAGGGCCGGTTCTCGTTCAACGTCAAGGGCGGGCGGTGCGAGACGTGCAAGGGCGCCGGCATCGTCAAGCTGGAGATGAACTTCCTCCCGGACGTCTACGTCGAGTGCGAGACGTGCAAGGGCAGGCGCTACAACGCCGAGACGCTCCAGGTCCGGTTCAAGGGCAAGAGCATCGCGGAGGTCCTCGAGATGCCGGTCTCCGAGGCCCTGGGCTTCTTCGAGAACCAGCCGCGGATCGCGCGGAAGCTCCGGACGCTCGACGCCGTCGGGCTGGGCTACATCCGGCTCGGCCAGCAGGCGACGACGCTCTCGGGCGGCGAGGCCCAGCGGATCAAGCTGTCGAAGGAGCTCTCGCGGCCCGGCACCGGCAACACGCTCTACATCCTCGACGAGCCGACGACGGGGCTCCACTTCGAGGACGTCCGCCACCTCCTCCTCGTGCTCCAGGCGCTCGTCGACAAGGGCAACACGGTCCTCGTCATCGAGCACAACACGGACGTGGCCAAGCAGGCCGACTGGATCGTGGACCTGGGCCCGGACGGCGGCGCGGGCGGCGGGCAGATCCTCTACGCCGGCCCGCCCGAGGGCCTCGCCGAGACCGACACGCCGACCGCGGCGTTCGTGGCCGAGGAGCTCGAACGCGCCCGGACGCAGGGCAACCTCGGCCTCAACGTCCGCGAGATCGACCTCGACCAGCTCGCCTCGGGCGACGACGACGCGGACGAGGACGACGTCGAGGAGGACGAGCCGGAGGCCGAAGAAGCCTAGCCTAGCCCCGCCCGCCTCGGCCCCGTCGGGGGGCAACCGAGGCGGGCGGGGCCGACAGGCTACATCGCCTCGACGAACCGGTCCACGGCCGTGTCGAGCGTCGACAGGCAGCGGCCGAACACCGGGGCGAAGTCGGCGGGCGAGTCGACGAACAGCTCGCAGGCCAGCCACACGTTGTCGTCGTTCGTGACGTAGCCCTTGACGACCTTCAGCTCCTTGCTCACCTCGTTGACGGCGTGGAGCGCGGCGGCGCGCTCCGTGGCCGACTCGATAGGCCAGATGTTGAACAGGACGACGTTGAAGAAGCCGGCGTCGGTGTCGTTCGTCCCGATGTAGTAGGACCGGCCGTCCCGCTCGAACTGGACGTCGCCGTCGGAGTCGACGAAGCCGTCGAGGCCCTGGCCGGCGAGGAAGTCGGTGTAGAGGGTCTGGAGCTCGGCGTCGGTCTGGGCGACGGCGGCCGGGGCGAGGAGGAGCGCGGCGAGCGCGAGGAGGATCCGGGGGGACATGGGGCGCTGGGGAGGAGACACGAAAAGCCGCGACGTGGGCACGTCACGGCCTCAGACGGCCCGGCGAGCGCCGGGCACCCCGGAGGATACCACCCGGGCCGGAGGCCGAGGCGCCCCTCGACCCGGAGGCCCACCTCGGCGCCGAGGCGGGCGGCGTCAGCCGCCGACCGGGCGGCCCTCGAAGTCGGCCAGGAGCTCGACGACGGCGTCCTGCGCCCAGTTGATCCGGCTCGTCCGGACGGTGTAGCCGTTGCACATGAGCGAGAACGCCAGCTCACGGCCGGACGCCGTCGTGACGTAGCCCGAGAGCGTCCGGACCTCCCGGATGTAGCCGGTCTTCGCGCGGACGTTGCCGCGGGCGTGGCCGCGGCGGTAGCGCCGCTCGAGCGTGCCCGTGAGGCCGCCCACCGGGAGCGACGCCAGAAACGCCTCCCGCGTGGCCCGCGACGGGTGGTCGTGCATGACCGTCAGGAGCTCGACGATGCCGGCCGGCGTGAGCCGGTTCTCGCGCGAGAGGCCCGAGCCGTCGGCGACGACGGCCATCCGGGGGTCGAGGTCGACGCGGCGCAGGAAGGAGCCGACGGCCGCCGCGCGAAGGCCGGAGTGCGGCACGCCGCCGGGGTAGGCCGCGGCCGCCGTCGCCCAGAGGAGCCGCTCGGCGTAGAGGTTGTCGGAGTCCTCGTTCGTCAGGCGCACGAGGGCCGCCATCGGCGGCGACCGGTGCGACGCGAGCCGGGTCAGCGGGCGGTCGCGGGGCAGCCCCTCGGGCGGGACGACCCGGACCGCCCGGTCCACGACCTCGATGTCGGCGTCGACGAGCGCGTCGACGAGCGCCCGGACGAAGTACGAGTCGGGGTCGGGGACGGCGGCGTCGGTCACGAGGATGGGGCCGAAGACCGTCTTGACGCGCTGCTCGCGGAGGCTGTCGGCCCAGGCCTGGAAGACGCCCCGGAGCTCGGTCCGGTAGCGCCGCCCGGCGAACGCGGGGTCGCCCGCGCCCCACACGACGAGCGGGCCGTCGAGCGTGCCGTAGGCGACCGTCCCGGCCCCGTAGAGCCGCGTCTCGAGCCGGTGGTCCGGCCCGAACGCGTCGAGCGCCGCGGCCGTCGTGACGAGCTTCATGTTGCTCGCCGGGATGAACGGGGCGTAGGCGTCGCGCGCGTAGAGCACCTCGCCGGTGGCCAGGTCCACGACCTGCGCGCCCCAGCGGGCGGGCCGGAGGGCCTCGTCGCCGAGCACGACGTCGATGGAGTCGGACAGCGCCCAGCGGGTGTAGGTCGGCTGGGCGAGCGCGGGGAGGGCGGCGAGGACGACCGCGAGGGCGGCGAAAAGGGAACGTGCGGTCACGGTGGGGCAAGGAGACGCCGTACCAACGCAGCGTACGCCAAAGCCGTGCCGGACGAAACGGTGAAACGCCGCTCGGCCGCCGTCGCCCGCCCTGGCGCCGAGGCGGCACACGAGACGTCGAGCGCGCCCTGCGATCACGTCCGCGATCGTCGCCCGCGGACGTCTGCGAGCAGCGCCCGCGCCTCGGCGGTCCCCTCGTGGTCCGGCCCGAACTGGGCCTCGCGGAGGGCCAGGGCCGCGCTCGCACGGCGCTCGGCCTCGTCGAGCCGGCCCCGGGCGCTCAGGACGCGGGCCAGCTCGACGAGCGCGCTGGCCGTGTAGGTGCTGCCGTCGGGGAACGCCCGCTCGTGGAGCGCCAGCGCCTCCCGCGCGAGCCGCTCCGCGTCGTCCAGCCGTCCGCGGCGGCGCGCGATCCCCGCGAGGTGGGCGAGGACGACCCCGTTGTTGAACGCGTCCGGCCCGAGCCGGTGGCGGAAGATGGCGAGCGCCTCGCCATATAGCCGCTCGGCCTCGTCGAGGTCGCCCCGTTCGAGCGGGAGACGCGCCAGGTTGTTGAGCGTCGTCGCCACCTCGGCGTGGTCGGGGCCGAGGCGGGCGCGCTGCCGGTCGAGCGCCTCGCGGTACAGCGCCTCCGCCTCCTCCAGCCGGCCGAGGTGCCGGAGGGCCAGCCCCCACAGCGAGAGCGTGGACGCCAGCTCGGGGTGGTCGGGCGCGTGGGCGCGCGTGTCGGCCACGGCCCGGGCGAGGGCGGCGTCCGCGGCGGCGTAGTCGCCGCGGCGCTGGAGCATCCAGCCGAGGTTGTGGCGGGCCTGGATGAGCCGGTCGTCGCCGGGCGGGACGGCGCCCTCCAGGAGCGCCAGCGCCCCGCGTTCGAGGGCGAGCGCCGAGTCCGGCTCGCCGTTCCACTCGTGGACGGTCGCCAGCCAGTCCATGGCCTGCCCGAGGTCGGGGTGGCCGGGCGCCAGGGCGGCGCGGCGGACCGCGAGGGCGCGGCGCGCGGTCGCCGTCACGCCGTCGTAGTCACCGAGGCCGTCGAGCGTGACCGACCGCTCGTAGAGCGTCGTCCCGAGGTCGGGCGACGCCGGGCCGAGGTGGGCGAGCTGGAGCGCCTCGGCCGCCGCGAGGAGCGAGTCGGCGGCGGCGAGCTGGCCGAGGCCGCGGAGGCTCACGCCGATCTCGTGGAGGAGCGCCGCGCGGACCGCCGGCTGGCCGGCGAGCTCGGTCTCGAGGCGGGCGGCGCCGCGGAGGAGGAGCGTGCGCGCTCGGAGCGTGTCGCCCTCGGCGTCGGGGTTGTAGGGGTCGGAGGCCGCGAAGAGGCCCCGGAGAAAGTCGGCCGTCTGGTTGGCCCGGTCCGCCTCGGACTGAGCGCGGTCCCGCTCGGCGGCGGCGACGCGGGCCTGCCACGTCGTGCCGGCCAGCCCGAGGAGAAGGGCGAGCGCCACGAGCGCCGTCGCCCCGACCCCGACCGGGTGGCGCCGGACGAACGACCGGACGCGGTACCCGACGGTCGCGGGCCGGGCGGCGATGGGGAGCCCGTCGAGGTGGCGCCGGAGGTCGTCGGCGAGGGCGTCGGCGGAGGCGTAGCGGTCGGCGGGCGCCTTCCGCATCGCTTTCCCCACGATCGTGTCGAGGTCGCCGCGGAGGGCGCGTCGCCGGCCGGCCGGCGCGACGGCAGACGGCGCGGGCGGCTCGGTCTCGCAGACGACCCGCTCGACGCCGGTCGGCGACAGCTCGGGGCCGAGCTCGTAGGGCCGGCGGTCCGCCAGCAGCTCGTAGAGCACGACGCCGAGCGCGTACACGTCGGTCGCCGTCGTGAGGCCACCGCCGCGAACCTGCTCGGGCGCGGCGTAGGCCGGCGTGAGGAGGCGGCCCGTCTGCGTCATCGTCCCGTCGGCCTCGCCGTCCAGCAACGTGGCGATCCCGAAGTCAAGGAGGCGGACGCGCGGCCGGCCGGCGTCGTCCTCGACCACGACCACGTTCGACGGCTTGAGGTCGCGGTGGACCACGAGGTGCCGGTGCGCATGGGCCACGGCCTCGCACACCCCGACGAACAGCCCGAGGCGAGCGCGGACGTCGAGGCCCTGGTCCCGCGCGTACTGCGTGAGCGGCGCGCCCTCAGCCAGCTCCATCGCGAGGTACGGCTGGCCGTCGTCCGTGACGCCGCCGTCGATGAGGCGGGCGATGTGCGGGTGCGCCAGCCGCGCGAGGATCCGCCGCTCGTGCCGGAGCCGCCGCCGCAGCGCCTCCGGCGCGACGCCCCGGCCCACGAGCTTGAGGGCAACGGTCTGCTCGTAGAGCCCGTCCGCCCGCTCGGCGCGGTAGACGACGCCCATCCCCCCCTCGCCGAGCCGCTCCACCAGGCGCCACGGCCCGACGGCCCGCCCTTCGTGGGCGTCGGGCTCGTCGGCGAGGAACGGCGCGCTCCAGTCGGCAGCCGAGCCGTTGAGGAAGCCGCTCGAGGCCGCGCGGTCCTCGGCGTCCAGGAGGCCGGCGACCTCGGCGCGGAGGCCGGAGTCGGGGCACGCCTCGGCCAGCCACGCGGCGCGGTCGGCGGCCGGGACCTCGCGACCGACGTCGAGCAGGCGGCGGGCCTCCACCCAGCGGGTCGGGTCGGTCATGGGAGCGGGCGCGTCCTCCGATCCGTACGCGTCCCCCGTCGCGTCGGGGACACACCGAGGGCCTCCACCCCCGCGCCGAGGTGGACCGGGCTACGCATCCGCGGGGCGGAGGTCGCGGTAGAGCCACGCCCGCGCGTCGGCCCAGTCGCGCTTGACGGTCCGCGCGCTGACGCCGAGCGCCTCGGCGGTCTCCTCGGCCGAGAGGCCGCCGAAAAAGCGGCACTCGACCACGCGCGCGGCCCGCTCGTCGAGGCGCGCGAGCCGGCCCAGCGACTCGTGGATGGCGAGGATGTCGTCGGCCCGGCCATCGGCGTCGGCGACCTCGAACCGGCCGAAGTCGACGGACACGCGCTCCTGGGGCCGCTTCTGGGCCTGCCGCCGGCGCGCGCGGTCGACGAGCACCTGGCGCATGGCGCGCGACGCGGCGCCGAAAAAGTGGGCCCGGCTCGACGCCGGCACCTTGGCACCCGCCGCCAGCCGCCCGTACGCCTCGTGCACGAGCTCGGTCGTTCGGATCGTCGGCGCGACGTTGCGGCGGAGGTGGCGGCGGGCGACGGACCGGAGCTCGTCGTAGACGAGCGGGACGAGCCGGTCGAGGAGGTCGGGCGCGTCGGCCTGCTCGACGAGCAGGCGCGTTACGGCGCCGGACGCGGCGGGGGCGCTCATGGGCAGGGGGTGAGGAGAGCGGTCGGCGTCATCTGGAAACACTGGATTTGGGCGGAAAGACCGGCACCGCGGGTCGTGTCCCCTCCGGAACCGGACTCGCGTACGGGCAGGCGACCCTCCCCCATCGCTCCCATGCCCCGCGGCCTCCTCGTCGCCCTCGTCGCCGCCGCGCTGGGGCCCCAGACCGCCCACGCCCAACTCGGCCGCCTCGTCGACCGCGCGCGGCGGTCGGCCGAGCGGACCGTCCACCAAGCCACCGACCGCGCCGCCGAGCGGACGGCCGAGTCCGCCACGAACGCCGCCGTACCCGGGCGCTCCGAGGCCGTCGAAGCCGCCCGCCGGCTCGTCGCCGCCCGCCAGTCGGCCGACGGGGTCTTCGACCCGCCCGGCCACGGGTTCGACTTCAGCTACGTCTCCGGCTGGCCCGAGGTCGGCGAGGCGCTCTACGCCGAGGTCGAAGCCGTCGAGGCGCGCGTCCCCGAGTGGCAGGCGCCGATGCGGGCGCTCGGCGAGCGGTTCGGACCCGAGTGGACGGACGTCCAGCGCGGCCTGCTCGACCTCGGCGTCCAGGCCCACGAGTACGGCGACGGGACGGAGGCGGCCTCGGCCTTCCGCTACTTCGCCGAGGGCATGGGCAAGGTGGCGCAGTTCCGCCGCGACGCCGCCGAGCGCTCGGTCTCCGAGGCCGACATGATGTTCCGGCTCCTCGGCGAGCGGTTCCAGATGGCCGAGATCCGCGTGGCCGAGGCCGAGAGGGTCAAGGCGCAGCTCCAGCTCGGCCACCGGTTCGACCCGCAGAACACCGACCTCAACGCCCGGCTCGCGACCATCGACGCCGAGATCGACGCGGTCCGCGAGGACGTCGACGCCGAGATCGACGCCGGCGAGTGGCCGACCGGCGACGCCTCCGCGCCCCAGCAGTTCGCGCGCGCCGCGCTCGACTACTTCCGGAGCCACCCCGAGTGGGGCGGGACGCCCGACGTCGAGGTGCTGGCCGTCGTCGTGCGGCACGACTGGCAGATCGCCGAGCAGAACGTGCTCGGGCAGGTCACGCAGTGGCGGCTCCCGATCGCCGTCGCGGCCACGAAGCCGATCTGGCGCGAGAGCGAGGCCGCGCGGGTCTACGAGCTCAGCATCCTCGCCCACCCCGGCCTCCCGGCCGCCCGGCAGCCGCCGTTCTGGGGCTACTGGGTCGGCGACAGCCACCTCGTCCGCCTCAACAAGATCCCCACCATGTAGCCCTCGGCCGCCTCAGCGCCGAGGCGCCCTCCCTCGCCCGTCTCCCCCCCGATCCGATGCCCCGTCTTCTCCTGCTCCTCCTCACCCTCGCCGCCGTCGCGCCGTCCGCGACCGCCCAGGATGGGCCCGTCCTCAAGCCCGACGCCCTCCTCGGATTCCGCCCCCTGGACGTGGGCGGGACCACGGCCGCGCTCCCCAACCGAGAGGTCAACGACATCGCGCGCGCGCTGGACACGGCCGTGGACCTCTCCGTCGTCGCGTCGCGCCCCGCCGCGATGGGCATGGCCTACGGGCTCGTCCGGAACGGCGAGTTGCTCGCGAGCACGACCTCGGACGACCTCCGCGTCACGCCGGGCCCGTTCCCGATCGTCCGCCCCGGCGTCGGGCCCGTGCGCACCGCCGACCCGCTGGTGGGGATCTGGGGCACCAACGGCACCGCGTTCGAGGACCCGCTCTTCGGCTTCGAAGACCCCCTGTTCGGATTCGAAGACCCGCTCTTCGGGTACGAGGTCCCGCTCCTGGCCTTCGAGGACCCGCTGTTCGGGATCTGGGGGACCGGCGGCGTCGCGTTCGAGGACCCGCTCTTCGGCTTCGAGGACCCGCTCTTCGGGCTCCAGGCCCTCTGGCACGAGGCGTCCGATCTCGTGGAGACGGAGTACGCGCTCGTCCTCGGCTCGTACGGGCTGGAGCGGAACCGCCACGCGTTCCTCGGCAGCGCCATCGTCGTCCCGTTCGACCTCGTGGACGGCTCCGCGGGCCTGACCGCCACCGCGGCGGCCGCCAGCGCGACCCGCGCCCCGGAGTCGACGCGCGACCTCCGGGCGTGGCCCAACCCGTCGCGCGGCGCGGCCACCGTCACCTTCACGCTGGCGACCGACGACGACGTGCGCCTCTCGGTCCACGACGCCCTCGGTCGCGAGGTCGCGGTCCTCGCCGCCGCCCCCCACCCGGCCGGCCCCTACGACGTCCGCCTGGACGGGCGCGCGCTCCCCACCGGGACCTACCTCGTGCGCCTCCTCACGGGTGCGGGGGTTCAGACCCGGTCCCTCACGCTCATCCGTTAGCCGACTCCTCCACGATCGGCCTTCCGCCCGCTTCGCACGGGCGGAGGCCCCCGACGGCCGTGCCTCGCGCGTCGCGCCCCGCCGCGATGCGCCATCGGAGCCTCGCTTCGCCCGTCTGCGGCGACACCGCGCGGCCGCCTCCGCCTCGGCGGCCCGAGGTGGAGGGCCGGCGGACGGGGCCTACCCGATCGGGTTCGCGATGAACAGGAATGCGTCGCCGGACGAGTTCGCGGCGTCGGACTGGAACGTGCCGGCCGGCCAGCCGAGGCCCTCGCCGCTGCTGCTCATGGTGTCGCCGCCGAGGTCGGCCGACCCGCGGGCGAGGCGCCGCGTCCCCTCGACGGTGTAGTTGAAGCGGACGCTGTAGTCGCCGTAGACGAAGCCCTCGACCCGGATCGGGCGGCGGGCGCCGCCGCGGAGGGGCACCCCGTTCTCGGAGGCCTTCCGGCCCTCCCCGACGAGGCGGACGCCGTCCTGCCGGAGCGTCCCCTCGTAGCAGACCTCCATGCCGACGTAGCGGTCGAGGGTCGACTGCCGCGTGGTTTCGCAAAAACGGAACTCCTTCGCCCCGGAGAACAGGTCGGCGCTGCCCTCGGCGGGCGGCAGCCCCGTCGTGCCCGGCCGGGCCGCCTCGCGGGCGCCCCCGGTGGCCACGCTGCGGGTGGGGGCCGTGGGCGTGGCCGGGGCGGCCTCCGTCGCCCCGTCGGCGGGCGGTTCGGTCTCGGAGGGGGCGGCGGGCGCGGCCTCCCGCGCGCGGGCCTCGGCGAGGCGTGCCTCGGC
>CAXRFJ010000183.1:0-3917 GCA_964229475.1 Rubrivirga sp. | reverse complement strand
GCCTCGGCGTCGCCCGTCGCGGTCGGGCTGTCCGGGACCGCGTCGGCGTCGCCGGGGGGCGCGGCCTGGTCCTCGCCCGTGAGCGGCGCGTCGGCCGCGCCGAGCGCGCCGGCCTCGGCCTCGACCACCTCGGCGTCCTCGGTCTCGCCGGTGGCCTCGGGGGCGCCCTCGTCCTCGCCGGCCGGCGTGAAGATCGGCGTCAGGGCCACGGCGCCGTTGAGGTCGCTGACCCGCTGCGTCCCCTCGTCCAGCTCGAAGTTGACGCCCGGCCAGATGCCGAGCTCGAACTTGTGGGAGTACTCGAAATACTTGACCACGAGGAAGGCCGAGGCCAGCGCGATCGTGGCGACGAGGTTGCCCACGAGGACCTTCCGGTTGTCCATCTGGGCGCCGCGGATGGCCCACGCCATCGTCAGCGACGAGAGGAGGAGGACGAGCGTGTTCGCCGCTCCGAGGACCGTGTCCAGCTGGAGGCTCGCCTGCTCGTAGAGCTCGGGGTAGAGGACGCGGAAGATGCCGTAGGCCACGAACATCCCGCCGAAGAGCAGGATCTCCGTCGCCAGGAACAGCCACATGCCCAGCTTCGAGGCCTCGAACTGCTGCTCGGAGGACACGAAAAAGTGCTGGAGGCGCGACGGGTGGAGCTTGCCGTCGTGCCCGACGAGCATGTGCTCCTCGTGCCCGTGCCCGTCGCCGCCGTGCGCGGCGTGCGGGTCGTCGACGGTGACGGAGGGGGACGTTGCCATGGAAGTCGGTAGTGCGTGTTTCGTGTCGCGTGTTTCGTGACGTGCGCCGGGACGCGCCGCTCCACACGCAACAGACTCACATGTCGCTCGGGGAGTCGGGCTGGCGCGTGCCGTCGTCGACGGACTTCTCCATCTCCTGCGGGCCGCCGACCTCGACGACCGGGACCGGCGCGCCGCGCTGGCTGTCGCCGGAGGTCTGGAAGAGGACCTCGTAGTCGTAGGGCCCGTGGGTCACGAGCGGCGTGTGGTGGAAGTTGTGGTGGTCCGGCGGGCTCGTCGTGTGCGTCCACTCGAGCGTGGCGCCGCCCCACGGGTTGCCCGGGGCCTTCGGCGTCTTCTTGCGCAGCGAGAGGAGCCCGTTGATCAGGACCACGAGGAGGCCGAGGCCGAGGACGTAGGAGCCGATCGTCGAGGCCTGGTGGAGCGGCTCGAGCCACGGCATGTCCGGGTAGTCGTAGTACCGGCGCGGCATGCCCTGGCTGCCCATGACGAACTGGATGAAGAACGTCATGTTGAATCCCAGGAAGACGAGCAGCGCCGAGACCTTGCCCAGCGTCTCGTTATAGAGCTTGCCCGTCATCTTCGGCCACCAGTAGTGGATCCCGCCGAGGAAGGCCATCACGGTCCCGCCCATCATCACGTAGTGGAAGTGGGCGACCACGAAGTACGTGTCGTGGAGGTGGATGTCGACCGCGAGCGCGCCGACCATGATGCCCGTCACGCCGCCGATCGTGAACAGGAACAGGAACGTCAGCGCGTAGAGCATCGGCGTCTTCAGCCACACGCTCCCCTTGTACATCGTCCAGACCCAGTTGAAGATCTTGATCCCGGACGGGATGCCGATCAGGAACGTGATGAGCGAGAACACGACCGAGCTCACCGGGCTCTGGCCCGACGTGAACATGTGGTGGCCCCAGACGAGGAAGCCGAGGAGGGCGATCGCCACCGACGACAGGGCGACGGCGCGGTAGCCGTAGACCCGCTGGCGGCTGAACGTCCCCATCAGCTCCGAGATCACGCCGAACGCCGGCAGGATCATGATGTAGACGGCCGGGTGGCTGTAGAACCAGAAGAAGTGCTGGAACAGGACCGGGTCGCCGCCAAGCGCCGGGTCAAAGATGCCGATCCCGAGGAGCCGCTCCATGACGAGGAGGACCATCGTGATGCCGATGACCGGCGTCGCCAGGATCTGGACGATCGAGGTCGCGTAGATCGACCACAGGAAGAGCGGCATCCGGTTCCAGGTCATCCCCGGCGCCCGCATCTTGTGGATCGTCACGATAAAGTTGAGGCCCGTCAGGATCGACGAGAAGCCCATCACGAAGGCCCCCAGCGCCATCGCGATCACGGCCGTCCCGGTTTCCTTCGAGTACGGCGTGTAGAACGTCCAGCCCGTGTCGACGCCGCCCGTCGTGATCGAGAACAGGGCGATCATCGCGCCCGCCGCGTAGACGTAGAGGCTCAGGAGGTTGAGCCGGGGGAAGGCCACGTCCTTCGCGCCCACCATGATGGGGAGCATGAAGTTGCCCATCGTCGCCGGGATCGACGGGATGATGAACAGGAACACCATGATCAGGCCGTGCATGGTGAACACCCGGTTGTAGGTGTCCGGCCCCATGATGTTGCCGCCGATGACGGCGCCCGTGTCGCTGTACTGGTTGACGAAGAACAGCTCCGTCCGGATGCCGAGCGCCAGCAGGCCGGCCACGGTGAAGAACACCGAGACGGCCACGAGATACATGATCCCGATCCGCTTGTGGTCGACGGACAGGGCCCACGACTTGACCCAGGCCCACGCCCGGGCCAGGCCCGTGACGTCGTCGGCCGGGCGCGGCTCGCGGAGGTAGTTGTGGACCGGCTCGTGGCCGACCGGGTACGCGCGGGCCGCGGCGGGCGCCGGCGCGGTCTGGGGGGGCGGGGTGAGCGTCGCCATAGGTGCGGGGGGTGGGAGGCGGGGGCCTCGGGGCTACGCGGGAGTTACTCGGAGCGGACGGCCTCGCGGTCGCTCGGGTCGACGGGGTCGGCGACGGGCGTGCCGGGGTCGCCCATGCCGCCCTCCGGCGGCTGCGCGTCGACGGAGGCGTCCTCGTCGCCGGTGGGCACGGTCCGGTCCGCCTCGGTGGCGGCGCCGCTGACCTCGCGGATGTAGGCGGCGAGGCCGGCGATCTGCTCCTCGTTGAGCTGGCCGTCGTACGACGGCATGTTGCCGTTCTCGAAGCCGGGCACGATGTACGCCTGCGGCGCGAGGATCGACTGGGCGATGTAGGCGTCGTCGACGACGCCCTCGTCGGAGCCGGGCCGCGGCTGGCCCCAGATGTTCTGCCACGACGGGCCCACGCCGGCCGAGCCGTCGACCGAGTGGCACGTGTTGCAGTTGCGCTGGGTGTAGAGCTGCTCGCCGAGGTCGACCGGCGCCTGCGGCTCGTTGTTGCCGATCTCGCCGCGGAGCGCGGCGTAGTACGTGTCGCGGTCGACGACGTGGATCCGGGCGCCCATGTTCGAGTGCGCCGTGCCGCAGTACTCCGTGCAGACGACCTGGTACGTCCCGACCTCGGGCGCCTCGAACCAGACGTAGGCGTAGCGGTTGGGGATCACGTCGTGCTTGATCCGGAACTCCGGGACGTAGAAGCTGTGGAGCACGTCCTGGCTCGTCATCTCGAGGCGGACCGGCGTGTCGACCGGGACCCAGATCTCGCCGAAGCCCTGGATGCCGTTCTGGTACTCGAACGTCCAGGCCCACTTCTGCGCCTTCACGTTGATCGTGATCGCGTCGGAGGGCGGGATGGCCGTGCCGACGTAGGCCCGGAAGCCCCAGAAGAAGACGACGAGCACGAGGAGCGTCGGGACCACGATCCAGCTCGTCTCCAGCCACTTGCTCTCGTGGACGTCGACCGGCCGGTCGGCGTGGCTCTGCCGCCGGTACTTCCACACGAAGTAGACCATCGCCGCCGTGACCAGGATGGTCAGGACGATCGAGGCGTAGAGGATAAAGTGGAAGAGCGCGTCGACCTCGTGCGCCGTGGTCGACTCCTGCGGCGGGAGCCACAGCGAGCCGCCCTCCGTCCAGAAGGACTGGCGGGTCGGGGCGCCGGCCAGCGAGTCGGGGGTCTGCATCATCGGGGGAAGGTCGCCGCCGCGTGCGACGACGGTGAGTCAGTGGGAGGGCGCGGG
>CAXRFJ010000182.1:0-2280 GCA_964229475.1 Rubrivirga sp. | reverse complement strand
CGAAACGGTGGGTCGGAGACATGTGCGGTCGATGCGTTGCAGACCCGTATGGTACCACCGGGCCCCTCCGGCCGGGGGGCACGGCCGCGGGCCCCAGGGCGACCCCGAGGCCGGCCCGGCCGCGGCGCGGGCGCGGGCCGGCCCTCGGCCCGCGGGAGGAACGGCGCACGGCGGGCGGCGTGAAGGGACACCGCTCTCTATTCGTCCCCCCGCTGGCCGACGCCCCCTCGATCTCCACGCTCGGCGAGCTCCGCGCCAGCGGCTACCGCCCGCGGTCCGTCAAGGACGAGGTCCGCCAGAACCTCGTCGCCAAGCTCAAGGACGGGGCCGACGTGTTCCCCGGCATCCTGGGCTTCGACCGGACCGTCCTGCCGCAGGTCCAGAACGCGCTCCTCGGCCGGCACGACTTCATCCTCCTCGGCCTCCGCGGCCAGGCCAAGAGCCGGATCGTCCGGATGCTCCCGGACCTCCTCGACGAGTGGGTCCCCGAGGTCGCCGGCTCCGAGATCCACGACGACCCGCTCGCGCCGGTCTCCAAGTTCGCCCGCGACCTCGTGGCCGAGCGCGGCGACGACACGCCCGTCGAGTGGCTCCACCGGAGCGCCCGCTACGGCGAGAAGCTCGCGACGCCGGACACGAGCATCGCCGACCTCATCGGCGACATCGACCCGATCAAGGCGGCGACCCGCAAGCTGACCTACGCCGACGAGGAGGTCATCCACTTCGGCATCATCCCGCGGACGCACCGGGGCATCTTCGCCATCAACGAGCTCCCGGACCTCCAGCCGCGCATCCAGGTGGGCCTGCTCAACATCATGGAGGAGCAGGACATCCAGATCCGCGGGTTCAACGTCCGCATCCCGATCGACGTCCTCATGGTGTTCACGGCGAACCCGGAGGACTACACGAACCGCGGCTCGATCATCACGCCGCTCAAGGACCGGATCGACAGCCAGATCCTGACGCACTACCCGCGCGAGCTGGGGATCGGCGTCGAGATCACGCGGCAGGAGGCGTGGGCCGAGCGCGACGGCGAGGTGGCCGTCCGCGTGCCGCACGTGTTCCGCGAGATCGTGGAGCAGGTGGCCTTCGAGGCGCGGGCGTCGGAGTACGTCGACCAGAAGTCGGGCGTGTCGGCGCGGCTCACGCGGGCGGCCCTCGAGGACCTCGTGTCGGCGGCCGAGCGGCGGGCGCTCGTCAACGGCGAGGGCGAGACGGTCGTCCGGGCGAGCGACCTGGGGGCCATCGAGCCGGCCGTGACCGGGAAGGTCGAGCTCGTCTACGAGGGCGAGCAGGAGGGCGCGCAGGGCGTCGCGCGCGCGCTCGTGGGCAAGGCCGTCGCGGCCATCGTCAAGACGTACCTGCCGGACCCGGCGGAGAAGGGCTCGGGCGAGTCGGGCGGGCGGGCGGCCTACCGCGAGGTCCTCGGCTGGTTCTCGCGCGGGAACACCGTCGACCTCGACACCGAGCTGGGGTTCGACGCCTACGTCCGCCAGCTCGACCGCGTCGACGGGCTCGGCGCGCTCGTCGACGCCCACACGACGCCGAGCTCGCCGGCCGAGAAGGCCTCGATGATGGAGCTCGCGCTCGAGATGCTCCACCAGCACTCGCTCCTCGGCAAGGACGCCGAGGCCGACGGGGCCCGCTACGCCGACATGGTCGGCTCGGTCCTCTCCGGCCTCGGCTCGTTCGGGCCCGACGACGAGGACGACGACTTCGACGACGACGACGACTTCCGCGGCTTCAACTAGCCGCGCCCCCGCCGCCATGACCCTCCGCCCCGCCACCCCCGACGACGCGGCGCTCGTGTGCGAGCTCGTCCGCGAGCTGGCCGAGTACGAGAAGGCGACGGCCGACGACGTCTCCGCGAAGTCCGCAGACTTCCGCGCGGCGCTCGCGCCCGACGCCGAGCCGCGGCTCGACTGCGTCCTCGCCTTCGCCGACGACGGCGAGGCGGCCGGCCTCGCCCTGTTCTTCCCGGCCTTCTCGACGTGGCGCGCCAACTGGGGGCTGTACCTCGAGGACCTGTTCGTCCGCCCGATCTACCGCGGCCAGGGGGTCGGGCTGGCCCTGTTCCGGGCCGTCGCGGCGGCGGCCGTCGAGCGCGGGGCGCGGCGGCTCGAGTGGGTCGTGCTCGACTGGAACGAGCTGGCGCTCGGGTTCTACCGCGACCTCGGGGCCGAGGCGCTCGACGAGTGGACCAAGATGCGGCTGACCGGCGACGCCCTCGCGGCCCTCGCCGACGGGTAGGCCCGCCGCGGGGCCGGGGCGGGGCACACG
>CAXRFJ010000181.1:0-5123 GCA_964229475.1 Rubrivirga sp. | reverse complement strand
GCCGCAACGCGATCTCGTGGGAGGAGAAGTTCGCGATGGACGTGCAGTACGTAGACCTCCTGCACGCCGTGCATGCCCGCGGCCTGCTCCAGGAGGTCCGGGCGGCCGAGATCGCCGACGAACACGAAGTCGCCCGTCGCGATGCCGATCGGGGTCGAGGCGCCCGAGCCCTTGTCCACGACGACGTAGCTCATGTGCTCCGGCGTGTGGCCCGGCGTGTGGGCCGCCGTGACCTCGATGTTGCCGATCATGAACGCGTCGCCGTCGCGGAGGAAGGTGACGTCGTAGTCCGAGCCCTTCGCCCAGGCCGACGGCCAGCCCGCGTCCTCCCCTTCGGCGGAGAGGTAGAGGCGGACCCCGTAGCGCTCGGCGAACTCGCGGGCGCCCGACAGGAAGTCGGCGTGGATGTGGGTCTCGGCGACGGCCGTGATGGTCAGGCCCTCGCGCTCGGCGGCCGCGACGTACTGGTCGATGTCGCGGAGCGGGTCGATGAGGAGGGCCTCCTTCGTCTTCTGGCAGCCCACGAGGTAGGCGTACTGGGCGAGCTTGGGGTCGGTGTACTGGCGGAACAGCATGGCACGGGGGGCAGGGGCCGACGGGTCGGCCCGTTCTACACGTTATGACAAGATTGGGCGCGGCACCCCCTCCTGATGGAGGGGAATCCCGACCTCGGGGGCCGGGCGGGTCTAGTGGGGCAGGTGGTCGCGGAAGGCGGCGTAGGCCCACGTCCCGGCGAGGGCGGCGACGAGGGCCGCGGCCATCACGGTCACCCCGCCGCCGAGGAGGGCGACGAGCGGGCCGGGGCACGCGCCGAGCAGCGCCCACCCCAGGCCGAACGTGAGGCCGCCCATCCAGTACCGGGCGCCGGGCACGCGCGAGCTCCCCCACGCTTTCGGGGCCAGCTCGATGGGCTCGCCGTGGACGGTCGTGAGCCCCAGCTTCTTGATCAGCCACACCGAGGCGGCGGCCGTCGCGACGGCCGAGCCGATGATGCCGTACATGTGGAAGCTCTCGAACCGGAACATCTCGTAGATCCGGAACCACGAGACCACCTGGCTCTGGGTGAACACGAGGCCGAGGCCGGCGCCGAGGAGGCCGTAGACGAGGAGCGCGAGGGGCGCGTTGCCTTCGGCGAGCGCGCGGTCGCGGTGCGCCGCGGGCACCTGCTCGACGTCGGCGCACGCCTCGGGCGGCTCGACGTGGACGGGGACGGCCGGGGCCGCCTCGGCGGCGGGCTGGGCGACCTGGGGGGCGTCGACGCAGTCGGGCGGCGTGCCCGAGCCGGCGTCGTCGTGCTGGCGATAGCGGACGTTGGGGTCGGGGCGCATGGCTAGCCGAGGAGGAGCGGGAGGAGGACGTGGACGACGAGGAGGCCGCCGCCGAAAAAGCCGAGGACGGCCACGAGCGACGGGAGCTGGAGGTCGGCGAGGCCGGAGATCGCGTGGCCGGACGTGCACCCGCCGGCCCAGCGCGCGCCGAACCCGACGAGGAAGCCGCCGCCCAGCACGAGGAGCGCGCCGACGGGCGTCGCGAGCGCCGACCACGAGAGGAGCTGGCCCGGGATGAAGCCGGTGAGGTCGGTCACGCCGAGGCCGCGGAGCGCGGCGGCCGTCTCGGCCGAGAGCGCCAGCGGGGCCGACGGGTCGGACAGGACGCGGAGGCCGAGGAACCCGCCGACGGCGATCCCGAGGGCGAAGACGAGGTTCCACGTCCCGGTCCGCCGCCAGTCGTAGCGGAGGAAGCCGGGCTTGGCGCGCTCGGGCACCGGGAGCGCGGCGCACGCGTGGCGGAGGTTCGCCGACAGGCCGAACGCCTTGCCGCCGAACACGAGGAGGGCCGGGACGAGGAGCCCGATGAGCGGGCCGGCCACGTACCAGGGCCAGGGGTCTTGGGGAGCGGGCATCAGATGTAATGACGTGTTCTGGATCCACAATACAACCGCTGGGTTGCCCGGTTCCACCCGCGGGCGACAAAGGACCCGTGAAGCCGCCGCCCAGCCCCCACGCCGGGCCCTTTCGCCTGGCTCCGACAAACGCTATACTCCGGGACGGTTGTATATCGCCATGGCCTCCCCCCTCCCCCCCGACCTCCTCGACGTCGCGGCCGAACGGTTCCGCCTGCTCGGGGACCCCAGCCGCCTCCGCCTCCTCAGCGAGCTCATGGAGCGCGACGAGGCGACGGTCCAGGAGCTCGCCGACGCCACCGCTCTCAGCCACCAGAACGCCTCGAAGCACCTCCGCAAGCTGGCCGAGGCCGGCCTCGTCGGCGACCGCCGCGACGGGCTCTACGTCCGCTACCGCGTGGTCGACCCGAGCGTGTCGGGGCTCTGCCTCGTGATGTGCGGCGCGCTCCGCGGCGGGGCGTAGCCGGCGCCCCCGGCCGCCTCGGGAGAGCGCCCGGGGCCTCTGGGGCGGGACGGGACGCCCCCCCTCCCCGACTCGCATGACCACGCGCTCCCTCGGCCCCGACCTCACCGTCTCCGCGCTCGGCCTCGGCTGCATGGGGATGAGCCACGCCTACGGCACGCCGCCCGACCGGCGCGAGATGATCGCGCTCCTCCGCCACGCCGTCGACCAGGGCGTCACGTTCTTCGACACGGCGGAGGTCTACGGGCCGTTCACCAACGAGGCGCTCGTCGGCGAGGGGCTGGCGCCCGTCCGCGACCGGGTGGTGATCGCGACGAAGTTCGGGTTCGAGATCGGCGGGGCGGGCCTCGACAGCCGGCCGGCGCACGTCCGCGACGTCTGCGAGGCCTCGCTGCGGCGGCTCCAGACCGACCGGATCGACCTGTTCTACCAGCACCGGGTCGACCCCGACGTCCCGATCGAGGACGTGGCCGGGGCCGTGAAGGACCTCATCGCCGAGGGGAAGGTCCGCCACTTCGGGCTGTCGGAGGCGAGCGCGGCGACGATCCGGCGGGCCCACGCGGTCCAGCCCGTCGCGGCGCTCCAGAGCGAGTACTCGCTGTGGTGGCGAGAGCCCGAGGCGAAGACGTTCCCCGTCCTCGAGGAGCTTGGCATCGGGTTCGTCCCGTTCAGCCCGCTCGGGCGCGGCTTCCTCACCGGCGCCATCGACGCCTCGACGCCGTTCGCCGACGACGACTTCCGCCGGTCGGTCCCCCGGTTCTCGGAGGAGAACCGCCGCGCGAACCGGGCCGTCGTCGAGCTCCTCCAGCGCCTCGCCGAGGCGGCGGGGGCGACGCCGGCCCAGGTCGCCCTCGCGTGGCTGCTCCACCAGCGGCCGTGGATCGCCCCGATCCCGGGGACGACGAAGCGGCACCGCCTCGAGGAGAACGTCGCCGCGGCCGACCTCGCGCTCTCGGCCGACGACCTCCGCCGGATCGACGCGGCCGTGTCCCGGATCGACGTCCGGGGCGCGCGCTACTCCGAGGGCGCCGACCGGATGGTCGACCGCTGAGCGCCGCCGGCGGGCCCCGTCAGCCGAACGGGCGCTCGACGGTGGACTCGGCGACGGCCTGCTCCTCGACGCCCTCGTCGCCGGTCGGCTGGCGGAGGACGTGGAGGAACCACACGACGGCGAGCACGGCGCCGCCGGCGTACGAGACCGGGAAGGCCCACCAGATGCCGTCGGTGCCCCACCCGAGCCGCGTCGAGAAGAACCACGCGAGCGGGAAGCGGAGGATCCACAGGCTGAAGACCGAGATGAGCATCGACACGTAGGTCCGCCCGGCGCCGCTGAAGCCGCCGCCGATGACGACCTGCGCGCCGATGAGGCCCCACCCCGGCGCCATGATCCGGAGGAACCGCGCGCCCTCCTCGATCACGGCCGGCTCGCCGGGCACGAACGCGGCCACGAGCGCGTGGGCGAAGACGAACGCGAGCAGCCCGGCCGCCGTCATCGTCCCGAGCGCGATCCACGTCCCGATGCTCGTCGCGCGCCGCGCGCGCCCCCGCTGCCCGGCCCCCACGTTCTGCCCGACGACGGTCGAGGTCGCGATGCCGAGCCCGAGCGCCGGGATCAGGACGAACGAGAAGATCCGCGTGACGACGCCGTAGACGGCCACGGACTCGCTGCCGAACCCGGCGACGAGCGTGACGAGCGCCGTCAGCCCGAGCGCGCGCATGGCCTGGTCCACGGACGCCGGGAAGCCGAGCCGGGCGATCCGTCGCGCGACGCCGAGGTCCGGCCGGAGGTCGCGCCAGCGGACGCGGATCGGGCGGCGCCCGCTCAGGAGGAGCCACGCGCCGACGAGCGCGGCCAGCCCCTGCGTCCCGATCGTGGCGGCGGCGGCGCCGGCCACGCCGAGCGCGGGGATCGGCCCCCAGCCGAGGATGAAGAGCGGGTCGAGCAGGAAGTTGAGCAGGACCGTCCCCCCGACGATGTACAGCGGCGTCTTGACGTCGCCGACGCCGCGGAGGAGCGCCTGGAACACGAAGTAGCCGAAGACGAACGGCAGGCCGAGGTAGCTCAGCCGGAGGTACTCGGTCGCGGGCGGGAGCACGTCCGCATCGGCCCCCATCAGCCCGAGGAGCGGGCCGGCGAGCGCGGCCCCGGCCGCGGCCAGCGCCACCGACAGGAGCGTGACGATGGCGTACGTCTGCCCCGCCACGTAGTCGACGTCGCGCCGGTCGCCGCGGCCCTCGGCCTGCGCCACGAGGATGGTCCCCGCGATGGTCACGCCGCCGCCGACGGCGATGAACAGGAAGATGACCGGGAAGCTGAACGAAACGGCCGCGACCGCGACGGCCCCGAGGCGGCCCACCCAGAACGTGTCGGTCAGCTGGTAGACCGTCTGGAGGACGTTGGCGAGGACGACGGGGCCCGCCAGCCGGAGGAGCGACCCCGCGATGGGGCCCTGGAGGATGGCGTCGGACGGGCGGCCGGTGGCGGGCAAGGCGTCGGTGGGGGGACCGGCCGTCAACCCGCGCTGGCGGAGGCGGTTCGGGCGCGGGGACGCGTTCGGCGTGAACGCGGGCGCGGCCCCAGCCCGTCCCGCCTCGGCACCGAGGCGGGGCGGGTCAGCCCTTCGGCGGGTACACCTTGACCGACTCGTAGCGCCGGAGCTGGACCGAGCCCGCCTTCGCCCCCCGCGGCTTCGTCACGTCGCACGCGCGGCAGACGTGGACGTCGACCTTCCCGCTGGCGTTCTTCGCCTTCGAGTG
>CAXRFJ010000180.1:0-2463 GCA_964229475.1 Rubrivirga sp. | reverse complement strand
CTTCGACCCGGCCGACGCGCTCGCGGTCGAGCTGCTCCGGCACGACGTGGTCGCGCTGTTCGAGGTCGCGGCGGCGGAGCTCGCGTCGTCGGCAGACGGCCTCGACCCGGCCGAGGCGCGCGTGACGCTGCGGCTCCTCCGCGCGTGGAAGGGGGACGTTGAGTGGCCCATCGTGACGTGGGGCACCGTGCCCGGCATCGGCGGGCAGACGCTCGGCCATTCACGCTACGTCGTCGGGCAACGGTATCTCGTGTTCGGGACGTGGACCGAGCGGGGCCTGGGGACGGGGGCCTGCACGGCGGGCGCCATCCCCGTGGGCGATCCGGACCGCGGCGGATGGCAGACGTGGGACGGGGCGTACGTCCCCCTGCTCGACATGCTCGACCAGGCCGTCGCCCGGTTCGACGCCGTCGGCGCCCCGACGGACCTGGAGGCCTTCTTTCACTGGGCCGCGGCGCAGGAGGGCGAGCAGGCCGTGAGTGTGCAACTCGTCGACGCGCTCACCTGGACGCCGAGCCCGCTGGAGCACGACGAGCAGCTCCGCTATCGGACCGTCGCGGGCGAGGACGGGTGGCCGGACGAGGTGTCGCACGCGGCCGCCATCGAGCGGGCGGAGCCCGAGGTGGGCCGGGTTCGCGTTCGGCTCCCGCCCGGCATCCACGCGGTCGGGCTCTGGTCGCCGGAGTCGCCGGACTCTGCGGTCTACGACGCCCACGTGCTCGTCCTCGGCGAGCCGCGCGCGGTGACGCTCCGGCGCCGGCCCCCCACGCGATGACCGGGCTCCCCCCCGACCCCGTCCGTGCGGTCTCGCTCGTGCTCCTCGCCGCGGCGTTCGTCGGCGCCGGCGTGCTCCATTTCGTGAAGCCTCGGATGTTCGAGGCGATCGTGCCGCCGTCGCTGCCGAGCCCGCGCGCGCTCGTCCTGATCTCCGGGGTCGCCGAGGTGCTGGGCGGCGCCGGGCTGCTGGTCCCCGCGCTCCGCCCGTGGGCGGGGTGGGGGCTGGCGGTTCTCCTGGTCGCCGTCTTCCCGGCGAACCTCTACATGGCGCGCGAGTCCGAGCGCTTCCGCCGCCTCGCGCCCCGCTGGGCGCTCGTGCTGCGGCTGCCGCTGCAAGCCGTCCTCCTCGCCTGGGTCCTGTGGGCCGCCGCCTCGCTCTCGTTGCTCTAGTCCTGTCGACGGCCGCCGCCAGCGGGTGTGGCGAGGACGCCACCGACGACGGCGTCGTGGCCCCGCGCCCGCAGCCGGGCGTCGACGTCACGCACGTCCGGGCCGAGATCGCGCTCGACCCGGCGACGCGCCGCCTCGACGCCGTGGCCGCGCTCGACGTGGCGCACCCGGACACGCTCACGCGCCTCCGCCTCGGCCTCGACGACGCGCTCGAGGTGGTCACGGTGAGCGTCGACGGCGCCGCCGTCCTGTTCTGGCGCGAGGCCGACACGCTCGAGGTCCCGCTCGGCCGGCCCGCGGGCGCGTCCCGTGTCGAGGTCGCCTACCGCGGCGTCCCCGCCGCCGGGCTCTACGCCGACGAGGCCGCCGGGCAGACGGTCCTCTACACCGACGGCTGGCCCGACCGGACGGCCGGCTGGCTCCCCGCCGTCCACCACCCGTCGGACCCCGCGACGCTCGACCTCACGCTCGACGTGCCCGAGGCGGCCGAGGTCGTCGCGACCGGCCGCGCCGTCGGCGACTCGCTGGCGAACGGGCGGCGCGTCGCGCGGTTCGTCCTCGACGCGCCCGCCCCGCCGTACACGTGGGCCTTCGCCGTCGGCGACTTCACGGTGACGGAGCAGGACGGGCCGGTCCCGATCCGCCACGCGCTCCTCGCCGCCGACGCCGGCCTCGCGTCCCGGCTCGCCCGGACGCCCGAGATCCTCGAGACGCTGGAGGCGGTCCTCGGGCGCTACCCCTACGAGACGTACGCCACGGTCCAGGTCCCGATGGCCTACGCCGGCATGGAGAACGCCGCGGCGCCGTTCCTCCGGGCCGACTACTACGCCGCGGAGGCCGAAGGCCGGAATCCGATCGAGGAGGTCAACATCCACGAGATCGTCCACCAGTGGTGGGGCAACGCCGTCGTCCCGGCCGACTGGCGGGACCTCTGGCTCAGCGAGGGCGCCGCGACGTACCTCACCACGGAGGTCCAGGCCCGCCTCGACGGCCCGACCGCCGGCCGCCGGTTCCGCACGCTGATGGCCCGCGAGATCTCGCCCCGCGACGCCGCCCGCCGCCTCGTGCCCGCGCGCTACGACGACCCCGGCGACGTCCTCTCGTCGACGGTCTACCAGAAGGGCGGCGCCGTCTTCCACCTCATCCGCCTGACGATCGGCGACACGGCCTTTTTCGAGGCGCTCCGCCAGATCCAGCGCGACTACGCCGAGCGGCCGCTCTCGACGCGCGCCTTCCGCGAGGCGCTCGAGGCCGAGTCGGGCCGCGACCTCGGGCCGCTCTGCGAGCGCTGGGTGA
>CAXRFJ010000179.1:0-3183 GCA_964229475.1 Rubrivirga sp. | reverse complement strand
CGCCTCGGCGCCGAGGCGGGCCTACTCGGCCGCCGGGCCGAGGACGTCCTCGATCGTCAACGCAGTGACCGGGCCGAGGTCGAGCGCGCGGACGTCGGCCTCGATGGCCTCGCGGTCGCCGACGACGATGACGTCGACGCGCGCGGGGTCGACGTAGGCGCGGGCGACGCGGGCGAGGTCGGCGGCGGTCACCGCCTGGACGCCCGCCGTGTAGCCGGCGTACGTGTCGGGCGGGAGGCCGTCGAGCCAGAGGCTCCCGACCATCGCGGCCGTGCCAGCGACCGTCGCGAACGGCTCCGGAAACGAGAGCGCGAGGTAGCTGCGCGCCTTCGCCAGTTCGTCCGCGGGTACGTCCTCGGCGATGGCCTCGAGCTCGTGGAAGAACTCCGCCAGCGCCGGCGCGGTCACGGCCGTCTGGACGTCGGCGTAGGCGATGAAGGGGCCGGCGGCCGGGCGGTACTCGAACGTCGAGCGGGCGCCGTAGGTGTAGCCGTTCCGCTCGCGGAGGTTCTGGTTGAGCCGGCTCGTGAAGCTGCCCCCGAGGATCGTGTTGAGGACCTCCAGCGCGTAGTAATCGGGCGTCGACCGCGCCGCGCCGATCCGCCCGATCCGCACGACCGACTGCGCCGCGCCGGGCTTGTCGATGAGCGTCACGGACCGCGGGCCGACCTGCGGCGCGTCCGGCACGCTCACGCCCGCGACCGCCTCGGACGCCGGCCACGCCGCGGCCCCGAACGCGGCCTCCAGCGCCGGCTCGACCTCCGCCCACTCCAGCGCGCCGACGACCACGAGCGCCGCGTTGCCGGGCCGGAGCGCGCGGTCGTGGAACGCGACGAGGTCGGCCCGCGAGATCGCGGCCACCGTCGCGGGCTCACCCTGGCCGAGGCGGCCGTACGGGTGGTCCCCGTAGAGCGCCTGCGCGAGTGCGACGCCCGCCACCGCGCGCGGCTCGTCGCGCCGCTGCTCGAGCGCCGTGATCCGGCTCGTCCGGACGCGCTCCAGGTCGGCCTCGGGGAACGTCGGGCGGAGGGCCACGTCGGCCATCAGCGCGAGGCCGGCGTCGAGCTTGGAGAGCGGCGCGTGGAGCCGGACGCTCAGGCTGTGGAGCCCGGCGCCGGTCCCGAGCCCGATGCCGAGAAAGTCGACGGCGTCGGCGAGCTCGAGCGCGGAGTAGTCGCCGGCCCCCTCGTCCATCATGTCGGCCGCGAGGTCGGCCAGGCCATCGAGCTCGCCGTCGTCGACGGAGCCGGTCCGGGCGAGCAGGTTGACCTGGGCGAGCGGGACGCCGGGCTTCGGGACGAACAGGACCGGGAGCCCGTTCGAGAGCGTGTGCTCGGCGGCCTGCGGCGGGACGAAGGCCGGCGCCTCGGCGAGCGCCGGGCGCGTGTCCCAGTCGGGCGCCGCCGGTTGAGCGACCGCCGCGCTGGCGGCGAGCGTCGCCAGCACGGCGAGGGCGAGGAGAGAGGGGCGGAAGCGCATCGTGAGTTCAGAGTTCAGGGTTCGGAGTTCTCAGGTTGGGGCCCAGAGGTGCGAAGCGTGACCTCCGAACGCCCCACTCCGAACTCAAAAGAGCGGGACGGCGGCCTCGGAGCCGTCGAGCGCGAGGGCCGTCTCGCCGGCCGGCACGATCGACAGGGCGACGCGGGCGGGCGTGAGGAACGTCATGGCGGCGTCGGAGAGGTCGCGCGGGGCGAGCGCGCGGAAGCGGGCGAGGTCCTCCTCGAAGTAGTCCGGCGTGCCGGTGAAGAAGAGGTAGCTGTTGAGCTGGTCGGCCTTGCCGCGGAACCCGTCGACGGTTTCGAGCGCGTCGAGGAAGCCGGCCTCGACGCCGTTCACGACCCGCTGGAGCTCGCGGGCGTCGGGCGCCTCGGCCTGGACGCGGGCGATCTCCTCCGCGATCACGGCCTCGACCGCGTCGAGGTCGACGCCCGGCCGGGCCGTCGCGATCACGTAGAACTCGCCCGAGTGGAGGTCGCCGCCCTGGAAGGCCGCGACGTCCTGCGCGATCTCCAGCTCGTAGACGAGCCGCCGGTAGAGCCGCCCGTTCTTGCCGCCCGCGAGGACGCCCGCGAGCGCCTCCATCGCCGCGTCGGCGGGCGCGTAGCGGGCCGGGCTGTGCCACGCGAGGTAGAGCCGCGGGAGTTGGACGGCGTCCTCCAGCACGAGCCGGCGCTCGCGCTCCAGCGTCGGCGTGGCGATGGGCTGGAGTGGCGGCTCCGGCCCGCGCGGGATCGCCCCGTACCATTCTTCGACCCACGCCCGCGTCTGCTCCAGGTCGATGTCGCCGGCGACGACGAGGCTCGCGTTGTTCGGCGTGTAGTAGGTCCGGAAAAAGTCGACGACGTCCTGGTAGCTGGCGGCGCTCAAGTCCTCCCTCGACCCGATGGTGGGCCAGTGGTAGGGGTGGCCGGGCGGGTAGAGCGTCTGGCCGAGGACCGAGTAGGCGAGGCCGTACGGCCGGTTCTCGTAGCTCTGGCGGCGCTCGTTCTTGACCACGTCGCGCTGCCCGTCGACGCTCTCGGGCGACATGGCGTCGAGGAGCGAGGCCATCCGGTCGGCGTCGAGGTAGAGCGCGAGCTCGAGGCCGTTGGCGGCGGCGTCGGTCGTGTAGTTGGTCCGGTCGCGCGTCGTCGAGCCGTTGGCGCCGCCGCCGGCCTCCTCCAGCCACGTGTCGATGGCGCCCTCCGGGACGTGGCCCGAGCCCTCGAACATGAGGTGCTCGAAGAGGTGGGCGAAGCCGGTCCGCCCCGGCTGCTCGCGCCCGCTCCCGACGTGGTACCACGTGTTGACGGTGACGGTCGGGACGGCGGCGTCGCGGTGGAGGATCACGTCGAGCCCGTTGTCGAGCCGGAACCGCTCGTAGTCGACGGAGACCGCCGGCTGCGCGAGGGCCGCCAGCGGCGCGAGGAGGAGGGCGAGGAGCAGTCGGCGCATCGATGGAGGGAAGAAAGTCAACTGTACTGAGGCCCTCTCGCAGCGTCATCCTGGACGAAGGGCGAAGCCCGGAGTCGAGGGATCTCTGGCGCGGCGCGGTCCCGAGCGGGTGTCGGGAGCGCGGACCGAGCTCTGCGCTCGCAGGAGGCCCTTCGGCTCTGCCGCTTCGCGGCTCCGCTCAGGATGACATGAGGCGAAAGGGGCGGCCGAGAGGCGACCGGTGGGAGGTCAGGACCGCCCGCCGCGGCG
>CAXRFJ010000178.1:0-4765 GCA_964229475.1 Rubrivirga sp. | reverse complement strand
CGGAGGCCGCGGCCGGACTTGTTGATTGCAATAACGGGCCAGATCGGCCCGTGCGGCTCGTGGGCTCCGGCGTGCGACTCGTGACACGGGCGCTCAGGGAGCCCCTGGGAGGCAGAACTTGGTCGAACAGAGATCTGCGGGCGCGGTACCATCGGCTCCCGCGCCCCTCCCGTCCCCCGAGCCCCGTGGCGCTGACCCGCCCGCAGAAGACCGCCCTCTGGATCGGCGTCGCCCTCGCGGCCGTCGCCCTGCTCGTCGTGCCCCGCCTCGTCGGCGACGAGGAGCCCGCCGGGCCGACCGGCCCCGGGGGCCCCGGCGGCGGGCGCGGCAACGACACGCTCGCGGTCACCGTCGCCCCGGTCTCGCAGGAGCTCCTGGAGGACCGCGTCACGACGACCGGCACGCTCCTCCCGTGGGAGGCCGTCGAGGTCCGCGCCGAGGTGGCCGGGCGCGTCGTCGCCATCAACTTCGCGGAGGGCCGCTACGTGGGCCAGGGGCAGACGCTCGTCTCGCTCGACACCGAGGTCCTCCGCGCCCAGATCGAGGGCGCCCGGACGCGCCGCGACCTCGCGCGGACGCAGGCCCAGCGCTACCGCGAGCTGTTCGAGATCGGCGGCCTCAGCCGCCAGGAGCTCGACCAGGCCGACAGCGAGGCCCGCGTGCTCGACGCCCAGCTGGCCGAGCTCGCCGCCGAGGTCCGCCGCCGCCAGGTCGTCGCGCCGTTCGCGGGCCAGATCGGGCTCCGGCAGGTCAGCGTGGGCGCCTACGTCGCGCCGGGCGACCCGATCGCCACGCTCCGCGTCACGGGCCAGCTCCGGCTCGAGTTCACCGTCCCCGAGCGCTACCTCGGGCGGATCCGCGACGGCCAGCCGGTCCGCTTTTCCGTGCCCGGCCAGGAGGACCCGTTCGTGGGCACGATCTACGCGACCGAGCCCAACGTCGACGCCGCGACGCGGGCGTTCACGGTCCGCGCCCGCGTCCGCAACCCCGGCGGCGTGCTCGTGCCCGGCGCCTTCGCCGAGGTCGAGCTGGTCCTCGACGAGATCCCGGAGGCCCTCCTCATCCCGACCGCCGCGGTCATCACCGGGGCCGACAGCACGACCGTGTTCGTCGTCCGCGACGGCGCGGCCGTCCCGCGCTCGATCACGACCGGCGTCCGCACGGCCAACCGGATCCAGGTCACGAGCGGGCTGTCGCGCGACGACGTCGTCCTGACGTCCGGCCTCAACCAGGTCCGCCCCGGCCAGCCCGTCCGCACGGGCGGCGCGTTCGACCCCACGCAGGTCCGCCCCGCCAGCGCGCCGCCGGAGGGGCGCCAGTACCAGACCGCCTCCGAGTCGCCGTGAGCCTGCTTGTCTCCCTTGTCATCCCGAGCAACGCGAGGGATCTCGTTTGGGTCAAACACGGCGCTCACATCAGCGCTCCGCTCGTCCCACGCGAGATCCTTCACTCCGTTCAGGATGACATGGTGAGTTGGTCGGTGATCGACTCCTCCCCGCTGGCGCGCGCCGCCAGCCGACCGATCACCCCTCACGCCTCCCCCCTCACGCCTCACCCGTAGTGGCCTCCCTCTACGACGTCTCCGTCCGGCGGCCCGTCTTCGCGACGGTCCTCTCGCTGGCGATCCTCATCGGGGGCGCCATCGGGTACGGGCAGCTCGGCGTGCGGGAGTACCCGATCGTCCAGACGCCGGTGATCTCGGTGTCGACGTCGCTGCGGGGCGCCAACGCGGCCGTCATCGAGAGCCAGGTGACCGAGCCCATCGAGGAGTCGGTCAACGCGATCGACGGGATCCGCTCGATCACGTCGACGAGCAACGAGGGCCGGCGCACCGTCCGCGTCGAGTTCGACCTCGGGGCCGACCTCGACGCCGCCGCGGCCGACGTCCGCGACCGCGTGAGCCGCGCGCGGGGCCGCATCCCAGACGAGGCCGAGGAGCCCGTCATCTCGAAGGCCAACGCCGACGGCGAGCCGGTCATCTTCCTCAACCTGTCGAGCGAGCGGTACTCGCTGCTGGAGCTGTCCGACATCGCCGACAACTTCTTCGCCGAGCGGCTCCAGACGATCGACGGCGTCGCCTCGGTCGACATCTGGGGCGACAAGCGGTACGCCATGCGGCTGTGGATGGACCCGGCCAAGCTGGCGGCCTACGGCCTCACGCCCGGCGACGTCCAGCGGGCCGTGCAGCAGCAGAACGTCGAGCTCCCCGGCGGCCGGATCGAGGGCGACCAGGTCGAGCTGACGATCCGCCCGCTCACGCGGCTCTCGACCGTCGAGGACTTCGAGGGCCTCGTCCTCAAGAACGACGGGACGACGCTCGTGCGGTTCTCCGACGTGGGCCGGGTCGAGCTGGCCGCGCAGAACCTCCGGACGGTCCTCAAGCGCGACGGGATCGCGATGGTCGGCGTCGTCCTCCGGCCGCTGCCCAACGCGAACGCCATCGACATCGTCGACGAGTTCTACGACCGCGTCGAGGACATCGAGCCGGACCTCCCGCCGGGCATCGAGCTCGGCATTGGGTTCGACAACACGGAGCCGATCCGGGCCTCGATCGAGGAGGTCCGCAACACGGTCTTTATCGCCCTCCTCCTCGTCGTGCTCGTCATCTTCGCGTTCCTGCGCGACTGGCGGACGACGCTCATCCCGATCCTCGTCATCCCGGTCTCGCTCGTCGGCGCGTTCGGGGTGATGGCCCTCGCCGGGTTCTCGATCAACGTGCTCACGCTGCTGTCGCTCGTCCTCGCGATCGGGCTCGTGGTGGACGACGCGATCGTGGTGCTGGAGAACATCTACGCCAAGATCGAGGGCGGCATGGACCCGATCCGCGCGGCCGTGGTCGGGACGAAGGAGATCTACCTCGCCGTCATCGCGACGACGCTGGCCCTCGTGGCCGTCTTCCTCCCGATCATCTTCCAGAGCGGCGTCATCGGCGCGCTCTTCCGCGAGTTCGGGCTGACGATCGCCGCGGCCGTCGTGATCTCGTCGTTCGCCGCGCTGACGCTCACGCCGATGCTGTCGTCGAAGCTGCTCAAGAAGCGCGAGACGAAGCCGTGGCTCTACCGGAAGACCGAGCCGGCGTTCGAGCGGCTCAACGGGTTCTACCGCCGGTCGCTCGGCGCCTTCCTCCGGGCGCGGTGGCTCGCGTTCGTGGTGATGGGCGCGGCCGGGCTCGGCGTGTGGTTCCTGTTTTCGACCCTGGAGAGCGAGCTGGCGCCGGCCGAGGACCGCTCGCAGTTCCGCCTGTTCGCGAACGCCCCGCAGGGCCGCGGCTTCGCCTACATGGACGCGTACGTGGACGAGCTCGTCGCGCTCCTCCAGCGCGAGGTGCCCGAGGCGGAGGCCATCATCTCGGTCACGTCGCCGGGCTTCGGGTCGTCGGGCTCGGTCAACTCTGCGTTCGGGAACGTGATTCTGCGCGAGCCGGGCGAGCGCGAGCGGAGCCAGGACGAGATCGCGAGCGCCGTCCAGCGCGAGCTGTCGAACCTGCCCGGCGCCCGCGTCTCCGTGAGCCAGCCCGCCTCGATCTCGACGTCGTCCGGCCGGGGCTCGCCGGTCCAGATGGTGCTCCAGGCCCCGAACCTGGAGGCCCTCCAGGACGCGCTCCCGGCGTTCATGGACCGGGCCATGCAGGACCCGGCCTTCGCCTTCGCCCGGGCCGACCTCGAGTTCACGCTCCCCGAGCTCCAGATCACCGTCGACCGCGACCGGGCGCAGGCGCTCGGGATCCAGCCGCTCGACGTGGCGCAGGCCCTCGCGGTCGCCCTCTCCGAGGGCCGGTTCGGGTACTTTATCCGCAACGGCGAGCAGTACGAGATCATCGGCCAGCTCGAGCGCGACGCGCGGGCGTCGCCGAACGACCTCCAGGGCATCTTCGTCCGCAGCGCCGCGGGCACACCGATCCCGCTCTCGAACCTCGTCACGCTCACGGAGTCGGCCGCGCCGCCGCAGCTGTACCGCTACAACCGGTTCACGGCCGCGACCGTCTCGGCCGAGCCGGCCGAGGGCGTCAGCCTCGGCGACGCGATCGAGGCCATGCAGCGGGTGGCCGACGAGACCCTCCCGGTCGGGTTCACGACGTCGTGGACGGGCCAGAGCCAGGACTTCCTCGAGACCGGCGGGTCGATCTACACGGTCTTCGGGCTCGCGCTGGTCCTCATCTTCCTGGTGCTGGCGGCGCAGTTCGAGAGCTTCCGCGACCCGGTCACGATCCTGCTCTCCGTGCCCCTCGCGCTCCTCGGCGCGCTCGGGGCGCTGTGGCTGTTCGACAGCACGCTCAACGTGTTCAGCCAGATCGGCCTCGTGATGCTGATCGGGCTCGTCACCAAGAACGGCATCCTCATCGTCGAGTTCGCCAAGCAGAAGCGGGAGGACGGGCTCGACCGGCACGAGGCGGCCGAGGAGGCCGCCGCGGCCCGCTTCCGCCCGATCCTGATGACGGCGTTCTCGACCGTCCTCGGCACGCTCCCGATCGCGCTCGCGCTCGGGTCGGGCGCCGAGAGCCGCGTCCCGATGGGGCTGGCGGTGATCGGCGGGATGGTCGTCGGCACGTTCCTGACGCTCTACGTCATCCCGGCGCTCTACCCCTCCATCGCCGGCCGCGAGGCGACCCGGATCGCGGAGGCGATCGAGGGCGACGGGGCCGCGACCGACGCGCCGGGCCGGCCGGTCGCGCTGGCGCCCGAACCGTCAGGTCGACGCAGTCAGGCCGGCGGCGACGGGCCCGAGGCGGAGCCGGCCGCGCTCGTCGAGCCCACGCGGGAGGACT
>CAXRFJ010000177.1:0-4936 GCA_964229475.1 Rubrivirga sp. | reverse complement strand
GGCACGACGTCGTCGCCGATCCGGACGCCGTCCGCCGGCGTGTCGGCGTGGTGTTCCAGAGCCCGGCGCTCGACGGGGCGCGCACGGCGCGCGAGGCGCTCGGCTTCCAGGCCGCCCTCGTGCGGCTCCCGCGCGCGGAGGTCCCATCCCGCGTCACGGCCGCGCTCGCCGACGCCGGGCTGGCCGACCGCGCCGACGACCGGGTCGGGACGCTGTCCGGCGGCCTCGTCCGCCGCCTCGACCTCGCGCGCGGGCTGATGCACCGCCCCGCCCTCGCCCTCCTCGACGAGCCGACGACCGGGCTCGACCCGCTCGCCCGCGACGCCTTCTGGTCGGTCCTCGACCGCCGGCGCGGCGACGGCGCCCAGCTCGTCGCGACGCACCTCATGGACGAGGCCGCGCGCTGCGACCGCGTCGTGATCCTCGACCGCGGGCGCGTCGTGGCCGACGGGACGCCCGAGGCGCTCACGGCCGCGCTCGGCCCCGACGCCCTCTGGCTCGACGCCGACGACGCCGAGACGCTGGCCCGCGCCCTCCGGGACGACCGGATCGACGCCCGCGCCGTCGGCGACCGCGTGCTGGTCCGGAGCGACCGGGCCCGCGAGCTGGTCGGGGGCCTCTACGAGCGGCCCGACGTCCGCGGCGTCTCGATCCAGCCGCCGACGCTGGCCGACGTGTTCGCGACGCGCGTCGGCCGGCCGACCGAGGCGCCATGACCGCGGCCGTCCTCGCCCTGTGGTCCCGGGAGGTCCGCGTGTTCGTGCGCGACCGCGCCCGCGTCGTCGGCGTCCTCGCGCAGCCGGTCTTGTTCTGGGTCGTGTTCGGCTTCGGGTTCGCCGACAGCGTGACCGTCCCGGGCTCGGACGCCGGCTACCTCCAGTACCTCCTGCCCGGGATGGTCGCGCTGACGGTCCTGTTCACGGCCATCTACTCGACGCTGTCAGTGGTCGAGGACCGCCAGTCGGGCGTGCTGCAGGCGGTCTTGGTGGCGCCGCAGCCGCGGTCCGCGCTCGTGCTCGGGATCCTCCTCGGCGGCGTGACGCTGGCCGTCGGGCAGGCCGTCCTGATCGGCGCGTTCGCCCCGGTCGTCGGCCTCCGCCCCGGCCTCGGCGGCGCCCTCGTGGCGCTCGTCGCCGGCGGTCTCCTCGCCGTCACGTTCTGCGCGTTCGGGTTCGTGATGGCGTGGACGCTCGCGAGCGGGCGGGCATACCACGCCGTGATGAACGTCGTCCTGATCCCGGTGTGGCTGCTGTCGGGCGCGTTCTTCCCCGAGGCCGGCGCCTCCGCCGGCGTCGCGCTCGCCATGCGGCTCAACCCGGCGACGTACGGCGTGGGCCTGCTGCGGTACGGCCTCGCCGGCCTCCCGGCGTCCATCCCCGGCACGACGCTGTCCCTCGCCACCTGCCTCGGCGTGAGCCTCGCGGTCGCGGCCCTCGCGTTCGTCGGGGCCGCGTGGACGGCCCGGCGGACGCCGTGAGCCCGGAGGTCGCCGACTGGGTCCAGGCCTACGGGGCGTGGGGACTGTGCGCCGCCGCGTTCGTGGGGGCCACGCTCGTGCCCGTCTCGTCCGAGGCCGCGCTCGTGGCGGCCGTCGCCGCCGGGCTCGCGCCGGCGACCGCGCTCGGGTGGGCCAGCCTCGGCAACACGGCGGGGTGCCTCGTCAACTACGCGCTGGGCCTCGGCGCCCGCGAGTGGGTGGGCGACCGGCTGGCGGCGTCGCGCAGCGGGCGCGCGGCGCTGCGGTGGACCGAGCGCTGGGGCGCCCCCGCGCTGGCGCTCTCGTGGCTGCCCGTCATCGGCGACCCGCTGACGCTGGCGGCCGGGGTCGGGCGCGTGCCGCTCGCGTGGTTCGTCCCGCTCGTGGCCGGCCTCCGCGTGGCCCGGTACGCGGCGCTGCTCTGGGTCGTCTAGCTAGAGGCAGTAGGCCTCGCGCGGCGCCACCCCCGCCTGGTCCGTGTTGACCCACGCGGCCGGGCGCTCCGCGTCGTGCTCGATGAGCCGGACCCACAGCTCCGTCACCGGCTGGCGGACGACCTCGACCTGCGGGCCGCCGTAGAAGCCCGGGACGAACCCGGCGTAGACGCCCGTCCCGAACGCGAAGTAGACCGACTCCTCGGGGCCCCGCGCGAGGATCTGCAGTTCGTCGCCGGGCGAGAGGCGGATCGTCTCCGTCCGCTCGGCCCCGAGGCGGGCGCCCTGGAGCTGCACGGCCTCCCGGGCGCGGACGAGGCCGGGTTCGAGGACGGCCGTCAGCGACTCCGAGTAGTCGTTGGCGTCGATCCGCCGCTCGGCGTCGATCGTCCGCAGCGCCTCGCTGACGGGCGTCGGTGCGCTGTAGGCGCGGACGGCCGACCGCGTGGACCACTGGGCGTAGCACCCCTCCGCCCCGGCCCCGCCCGGCAGGAACGTCACGGGCAGCGGGCTGGCGGGCTGCGCGAGCGCCGGACCGGCGAGGAGGACGGCGAGGAGGGCGGAGAGACGCATGACGACCGGGGAGCTCCCCCAAGGTAGACGGATTCACCGTTCTGCCGCGGCGCCTTCACCCGGCGTCCCGGCCGCCGCGCGCGTTTGGGCCGCCGTCGCCGTTTCTTTCGGCATGGAGACCCCGCGCCCCGACCTCCGCTCGCTCGACGAGCCCGCCCTCGAAGCCCTCGCCGTCGCGATGGGCGAGCCCCGCTTCCGGGGGCGCCAGCTGTTCAAGTGGGTCCACGAGAAGGGCGCGACGTCGTTCGAGGCGATGACGGACCTCCCGGCCGCCTTCCGCGAGCGGCTCGCCGGGGCAGCCCGCCTCGGGACGCTCGCCGAGGTCCGCCGCCAGCAGGCCACCGACCGGACCATCAAGAGCCTGTTCCGGCTCCCCTCCGGCCGCCACGTCGAGGCCGTCCTCATCCCCGACTTCGACGACGAGGACCGGGCCAAGCGGCTGACCGTCTGCGTGTCGTCCCAGGTCGGCTGCGCGATGGCCTGCTCGTTCTGCGCGACCGGGCTGATGGGGTTCCAGGAGAACCTGACCGCCGGCCAGATCGCCGAGCAGGTCCACGCGATGGACCGGATCGCGAAGGACGCCTTCGGGAGGGGCGTCACGAACGTGGTCTACATGGGCATGGGCGAGCCGATGCAGAACTACCGCGCCGTGGCCGACAGCCTCGACCTCCTGTGCGACGGCCTCGGCCTGTCGCCGAAGCGGATCACGGTCTCGACCGTCGGCCTCGCCCGCCGCATCCGCCAGTTCGCCGACGACCAGGCCGCGGGCGCGGTCCGCCCGGCGGGCCTCGCGATCTCGCTCCACGCGCCGACCGACGCCCAGCGGAGCGCGATCATGCCCGTCAACCGGTCCGAGAAGACGGACCTCAAGGCGCTCGGGCAGGCCGTCCGCCACTACTCCGCCGTCACGGGCCGGCCGGTGACCTACGAGTACTGCCTGTTCGCGGGCGTCAACGACTCGGCCGAGGACGCCGACAACCTCGCGCGGATCGCGAGCTGGGCGCCGTGCAAGGTGAACCTCATCATGTACAACCCGGTGGAGGGCACCGCCTTCAGCTCCTCCGATGAGGACACGCTGGACGCGTTCATCGGGGAGTTGGTCAAGCGCCGGGTCCGCGTGACGGTCCGCCGGAGCCGGGGCCAGGACATCGACGCGGCGTGCGGCCAGCTGGCGGTCGCCGAGGGGGAGGCGTAGGCCCGCCTCGGGCGGCGTGTCACCGAGGCGGGGCGAGCCGGTTGGGGCGGAACCGCTTCCGCCGGCCGCGGCGTCCGCGTATCCTCCGGCCCGCCCCGCCCGCGACATGGCCCCCCGCCCGTTCCCCGTCTCCCCGCCCGACTCGGCCTGGCTCCGCATGGAGCAGCCGACGAACCCGATGACGATCACCGGCGTGGTCGGCTTCGGCGCCGAGCTCCCGCTCGACCGGCTCCGCCGCTTCGTGGCCGAGCGGCTCTCGCGGTTCGACCGGTTCCGGATGCGGATCGAGGGCGTCGGCTCGGCCCGGCCGCGCTGGGTGCCGGACGAGCGCTTCAGCCTCGACCACCACGTCTTCGAGACGCAGGTCCCGTCGCCGGGCGGGAAGGCTGGCCTCCAGGTTCTGGTGAGCGACCTGATGAGCCAGCCGCTCTCGTTCGCCCACTCGCCGTGGACGTTCCACCTCGTCCACGGCGTCGACCACGGCGACGGGTCGGTGGGCAGCGCCATCGTCGTCCGCGTCCACCACGTCATCGGCGACGGGATCGCGCTGATGCACGTCCTCATCCACGCCGTCGACGAGTACGGCGACGCCGACGCGCCGACGGGGCGGACGAAGCGCCCGAGGCGGCCGGCCTCGGCGCGCGCGCTGGCGACGCTGAAGAACGCGGGCGCCGAGACGCTCGACCTCCTCACCAAGCCGCGCCACCTCGGCGGGCGCCTCAAGGCCGCGGGCGGCGGGGCCGCCAGCCTCGGCCACCTCCTCGCGATGCCGGCCGACAGCGACACGGTGCTCAAGGCCGGCACGTCGCCGGTCAAGCAGGCGGCGTGGACGGGGCCCATCGACCTCGAGACCGTCAAGGCCATCGGCCGCGCCATGGACGGGAAGGTCAACGACGTCCTGATGTCGTCGGCCGCCGGGGCGCTCCGGCGCTACCTCGAGGCGCGCGGCGAGCCGGTCGACGGCGTGACCGTCCGCACGGCGACGCCGTTCAACGTCCGGCCCCTCGAGAGGGCCCACGAGCTGGGCAACTCGTTCGGGCTCGTGTTCGTGGCGCTCCCCGTCGGCGAAGCGACGGCCGAGGCCCGGCTCCGCGTGACGAAGGAGCGGATGGACGCGGTCAAGGAGACGTACGAGCCGGCCGTCGTCTACGGCATCCTCCAGACCATCGGGCGGACGCCGATGTGGGCGCACCGCTTCGTCGTCCGCCTGTTCCAGCAGAAGGCGACCGGCGTGCTGACGAACGTGCCCGGGCCGCA
>CAXRFJ010000176.1:0-2039 GCA_964229475.1 Rubrivirga sp. | reverse complement strand
AGGCGGACGCCCTGCCGCCGGCCCTCGCCGCGGCCGGGTTGACGTTCGCCATCCCGCTCCGCCACGGGGGCGAGGGGCTCGGGCTCGTGGCGCTCGGGCCGAAGCTGAGCGGCGAGCCGTACGCGCCGGCCGAGGTCGGGCTGGCGCGGTCGCTGGCCGGCGCGACGGCCGCGTCGCTCGCCGCCCGCCGGTCGGCCGCGGCGCGCGTCGTCGCCCACCGCGCGCGCGCGTCGCGGGCCCACGCGCTGCGGACTCTCTTCGAGCTGGCGCAGGCGTTCGGCCGCGCGCTCGACCACGACGCCATCGTCAGCCGGCTGGTCTACGCGCTGATGGGCCAGCTCCTCGTCCGCCGCGTGGCCGTGGCGCTCTGCGACTCCGACGCCACCGACGGGCCGGTCGAGACGATCCTGGCGCGGGGCGCCGAGCCGGTCGTGGTCCCGCGCGCGCTCTGCGAGATCACCGAGCCCGCGGCGCTCGACGACGCCGACCTCGTGGCCGAGGGCTGGCGGTGGGTGGTCCCGCTCCGCGCCGGCGACGTCACGCGCGGCGCCGTCCTCCTCGGCCCGCCCGCCCTCGCCGCCGACGACTGGACGCCCGACGCCGACACGACCGACTTCACGGCGGCCCTGGCGGCCCTCGCCGTCGGCGCGCTCGAGACGGCCGACCGGGTCGAGGAGCGGCTGGAGCGGGAGCGGATGCGGGAGGAGGTCCGGCTCGCGCGCGAGGTCCAGGCGCGGCTGCTGCCCGAGGCGCTGCCCGCGCTGCCGGGCCTCGGCCTCGCCGCCCGCTGGCGCCCCAGCCGCGACGTCTCCGGCGACACCTACCACACCGCCGACCTCGGCGGCCGCGCCCTCGTCGCCGTCGCCGACGTCGTGGGCAAGGGGATCGGCGCGTCGCTGCTCATGGCGACGCTCCAGGCCGGCTTCCGGCTCGTCGAGCCCGAGATCGCCGGGGCCGCCGACCTCGGCGCGGCGTTGGAGGGGGCCACCGCGAAGCTCGACCGGCTCGTCCACGCGAGCACCGAGGCGCACCAGTTCGTGACGCTGGCGTGGGCCGTCGTCGAGCCGTCCGGCGACGTGTGGTCGGTGGTGGCGGGGCACCCGGCGCCGCGCCTCCTCCGGGCGGAGGGCGGCATCGGCGCGCTGGCGCCGGGCGGGCCGCTCCTGGGCGTCGTCCCGGGCGCCGTGTTCTCCGCGTCCCACACGCGGCTCGACCCCGGCGACGCGCTCGTCTTCTACACCGACGGCGCGACGGAGGCCCGGAGCGCCGACGACCAGGAGCTCGGCCCCGACGGGCTCGACCGCGTCCTCCGGCAGTCCGACGCCGCGACGGCGCCCGCGCTCGTCGAGGCCGTCGTCGAGGCCGTCGATGCCTGGGCCGAGGGCGCCGACGCGGAAGACGACGACCTCACGGTGGTGGCCGTCCGGAGGGACGCGTAGTCCCCCCCGCGTGCGAAAACCCCGCGCGCGCCGCGGGGCCGCCGGCCGGCCGCCGCATCTTCCGGCCCATGTGGATCTGGCTCTCGCTCCTCTCGTCGGTCGGCGCGGCCGGCTCGGGGCTGTTTCTGAAGCGGTCGCTGGCTGGCGCCAGCGCGGTCTGGACGACCGTCGCGTACCGCGCCGTCGGCGGCGGGCTCTTGCTCGCGCTCGTCCTCGGCGCCGGGCTCGCGCGGCCGCTCGGGCCGGACTTCGGGTGGGCCGTCGCCGTCGCGATCCCGTTCGAGCTGGTCGGGACGGTCGCGTTCACGCTCGCGCTGCGCGACGGCGAGCTGTCGCTCGTCCAGCCGCTGTTCGGGTTGCTGCCCGTCGTCGTGACGCTGGGCGCCGCCGTGGCCCTCGGCGAGCGGCCGACGGCGGTGGCCCTGCTCGGCATCGCGCTCGTGGGCGGCGGCGTGTACGTGCTCGGGCTGGGCGGCGCGCGGGGCGTCTGGGAACCCCTCCGGGCCCTCGCGGCGCACCCGGCCGGGCGGTGGGCGGGCCTCTCGGTCCTCGCGTGGAGCGTGACGTCCGTCGTCCACAAGGTCGGCATCGCGGCGGCCG
>CAXRFJ010000175.1:0-3833 GCA_964229475.1 Rubrivirga sp. | reverse complement strand
GGTGACCGGCGAGGGCGTCCCGACCCTCCGCACGCGCTGGGACGCGCTCACGCGGACGCTCTCGTGGTCGGTCGAGGGCGACGGCGGGACGCTCCGCGGCGTCCCGTTCGAGCTCTATGTCCGCCAGGGCGACCGGTCGTGGTTCGTGCCGGCCACCGACGGCGTGTTCACGCCCGACGGCGACGCGCGGCCGGACGTCGAGCCGGTGGGCGTGCTCCTGACGATCGAGCGCGATTAGCCCCGCCCCGGCGCCGCGGCGGCGCTAGTCGGCACAGCGGACGACCGGGCCGGGGCATCGGGCCGCCTCGTACACGACCCGGTCGGATCGGAGGGCCCCGACGATCGCGCCGATCTCGGCGCCGCCAGTCGCGTAGAGGGCCGCTGCCGCGGCGGGGGTAAAGTCGAAGAACGCGTCGCCGTCGGTCGCGCCGGCGAGGGCCCCGAGGAGGGCTCCGGTCACGGCGCCGACCCCCGCCCCCTCCAGCGCCCCCAGCCCGTCGCGGCGGAAGGCGATGGCCGAGACGTCGGCGGTCGGCGCCGAGCGGACCTCGTCGGTCTTCTTGTCGATCCACGTCGTCACGTCCGCCGCCACGTGGAGCGACCGGACCTGCCGGCCCCGCTGGCCGACGAGGTGGAGGACCGGGTGCCCGCGCTCGGCCCGCGCGTTGACCTCCGCCCGCGTGGCGGACGACGAGAGGTCGGCGGGGCGGGTGTGCGTGCAGCCGGCGAGGAGAACGAGGGCGGCGAGGAGGCGCATCGGTCCTGGGAAGGTGGAGACCGACGGTAGCCACGCCTCCTCGGCGCTCGGCGCCGAGGAGGCGACGCCGGGCTAGTTCGAGGCGCCGTAGATGAGGGCCGGCTGGACGCCGTAGGCCTGGGCCTCGGCGTTCTGCGGCAGCGGGAGCGCGCGGATGTCGAACATCATCTGCGGCGCGAAGTTGGCGATCGCGACCGTCCCGCCGTCCGTGTTCGCCCCGAACAGCCGGCGGACGTCGTTCATCACGGTCGGCTGGGCCGAGACGCCGCCGGAGTCGACCGACTGGAGCGGGGCGAGGACGATGGGGACCTGCGGGTCGATGGCCACGTTGCCCGAGACCTCGCCGTCCACGTCGTCCTCGACGTCGTAGAGGTCGAGCACGCGGTACGTCCCGGTCCCCCCGAACTTGCCCGCGAACACGGCCGACTCGGCCGCGCCCTGGTTCCACAGCGCGCCGTTGAGGAAGAACAGGTTCTCGCGGAGGACGAGGTCCGCCAGCCGGTCCTGCGGCCAGTCGACCTGGAACGCGCCGCCGGCGTTGTAGGCGAACAGGTTCCGCTCGAAGACGGTCTCCGTGAAGCTCTCCGACGTGTGGAGCTCGACGGCCGAGACGTTCGACGAGGTCGGGTCCGGGTTGTACGGGAAGTTGGCCAGGAACGAGTTGTGGCGGACGACGAGCCGCGCGAACGGCGCCCCGATCCGCCGGCCGTACGTCTGCGTCTCGAACGCGAGCAGGTTGTTGAGGAAGAAGTTGTTCTGGACGAGGACCTCGCCCGCGACGCCCCGCGGCGGCGTGGCCCCGAGGCGGACCGTCCCGCTCGCGCCGTTGAGGAAGATGTTGTCGGCGATCACCATCCGCTCGACCTCCATCTGGGTCCACGACATGAGCGGGTACTCCTGCGACTCGCCCTTCATGAGGCTGTTCGAGCGCTCGTCGTACTTGTTCGAGGGCGCGGCGTCGAGGATCAGCCCGCTGACGACGAGCTCCTTGAGGGTCGTCCGGCTCTCGATGTTGAAGATGGAGCCGTCGCGCCCGCGGATGGTCGGGATGCGGACGCCGAAGGCGAACGGCTGGCGGCCCGAGTAGTCGTCGTTGAAGCCGGCCAGCACCTGGAGCGTGCCCTCGGGGTTGTCGATCCGCGGGACGCGCTGGATGCCCGTGCCGAACTCGCCGTCGTAGTCGCCGCCGGCGACGGCGACGGTGACGGTCCGCCGGCCGCCCTCGTTGAGGAGCTCGGCGGCCGTCTGGAGGCCGCGCCAGAGCTTCCGCTCGGCGAGGACCGTCGAGCCGTTCTCGCGGCTCTCGGCGAACGCGTAGGCCGCCGTCCCGCGCTGCGCCACGAGGACGATGCCGTCGGCCCGGGCGGCGCCCGGCGCGGGCCCGCCGTCGTCGGAGGCCGTGGAGACCGGGCGGGCCGGCGAGTCGAGCACCACGGAGAGGGCGTCGGCCGCGGAGCAGCCCGCGGCGAAGACGGTGGCGAGGGCGAGGAGGAGCATGCGCATGGGGGAGCAGAAAGGGGCGCGGGTCCCTCCGCGAGGGCGCCGGCCCCGGGGTCACGGCCGTCCTTCCCGAGACCTCACGGCGCCCCGGGCCGCCGCGCGCGACCTTTCCCGCCTCCCGCCTCCCGCCTCCCGCCTCCCGCCTCCCGCCTCCGTGCTCCCCCGCGTCCTCGTCGTCACGTACTACTTCCCGCCGGCCGGGGGGCCCGGCGTGCAGCGGACGCTCAAGACGGTCCGCTACCTCCGCGACGCCGGATACGAGCCCGTCGTGCTGACCGTCGAGGCCGGCGCGTTCCCCAGCCAGGACGCCAGCCTCGCCCGCGACGTGCCCACGGGCGTCGAGGTGATCCGGACGGCGGCGCCCGACCCGTTCACGCTCTACGGCCGCCTCACGGGGAAGGGCGCCGACGCGGTCCCGACCGGCGCCGTCTCCGACGCCGGCCTCGTGTCGCGGCTGGCGCTGTGGGTCCGCGCCAACGTGTTCCTGCCGGACGCGCGCGTCGGGTGGGTCCCGTTCGCCAAGCAGGCCGGGCGGCGCGTCCTGGGGCAGGCCGAGCGCGCGCAGGAGCCGTTCGCGGCCGTCGTGACGTCGGGCCCGCCGCACTCGGTCCACCTCGTCGGCCGGCGGCTCCAGCGGACCGGCGTCCCGTGGGTCGCCGACTTCCGCGACCCGTGGACCGAGATCAACTTCTACGACGACCTCCCGATGACGCGCGCTGCGCGGGCCGTCGACCGCTGGCTGGAGCGCCGCGTGCTCCGGGGCGCCGACGCCGTGACGACCGTCAGCCCCACGTGGGCGCGGCTGCTGGAGGAGCAGGGCGGGCTGCCGGCGGGCGCGGTCCACGTCGTCCACAACGGCGTCGACGAGGCCGACCTCGGGGCGGCCGAGGGCGTGGCCGTCCGCGACGACGCGTTCGCGCTCACGCACGTGGGCAGCTTCTACGCGACCCGGAACCCGGCGGCCGTGTGGGAGGCCGTCCGGCGGCTGCGCCAGCGGGGCGAGGCCGAGCAGCTGGTGATCCGTCTGGTCGGGCGCGTCGACGAGTCGGTCCGCCGCGGGGCCGAGGCCGCGGGCGTCCCGGTCGAATCGGTCCCGTACGTCCCGCACGACGCGGCCGTCCGCGAGCAGGCGCGCGCGGGGCTGCTGCTCCTCTCCATCGAGCCGTTCGCGGCCGACCGCGGCATGATCACGGGCAAGCTCTACGAGTACCTCGCGAGCGGCCGGCCCGTGCTCGGCGTCGGGCCCGCCGACGGCGACGCGGCGGCGCTCCTCGACGCGACCGGCGGCGGCCGGCTCTTCGCCCGCGACGACGTCGACGGCGTCGCCGACGCGATCCGCCGGCACCACGACGCCTGGGCGGCGGGCACGCCCCGCGAGGGCGCGCCGTGGGCGGCCGTCGCCCCGTACACGCGCCGCGCCCAGACCGCCCGGCTGGCGGACGTGAGCCGCGGGCTCGGACGCCGCGCCGCCCGATGACGGTCGCCGTCGCCATCTGCTCGCGCGACCGCGCGCCGATCCTGCGCGAGACGCTCGCGCACCTCCGCGCCACGATCGGCGAGGCGCCCGCCGGCGTCG
>CAXRFJ010000174.1:0-2291 GCA_964229475.1 Rubrivirga sp. | reverse complement strand
GCAACACGCCCACTCGTTTGCCGCCCCATTCGCTAGGCGCGCGTGAGGCGGCGGTGCGGGCCGGTCGGCTCGTCGGGGTCGATGCCGAGGCGGGCCTTCCGGTCCTCCGCGTACTCGGAGTAGTTGCCGGGGTAGAACGTGACCTCGCCGTCGCCCTCGAAGGCGAGCGTGTGCGTGGCCACGCGGTCGAGGAACCAGCGGTCGTGGCTGATGACGACGGCGCAGCCGCCGAACGCGAGGAGGGCCTCCTCGAGCGCCCGCAGCGTGTTGACGTCGAGGTCGTTGGTCGGCTCGTCGAGCAGGAGGACGTTGGCGCCCTCCTTCAGCGTGACGGCCAGCTGGAGCCGGCCGCGCTCGCCGCCCGAGAGCGTCCCGACCTTCTTCTGCTGGTCGGACCCGCCGAAGTTGAACCGGCCGACGTACGCCCGCGAGTTGACCTCCCGGGTGCCGAGCTGGATAAAGTCGGCGCCGCCGGAGATGACCTCCCAGACCGTCTTGTCGGGGTCGAGGTCGCGGACCTGGTTGACGTAGCCGAGCTTGACCGTCTCGCCGACGCGGAACGAGCCGCCGTCCGGCTCCTCCTCGCCCGTGATCATCCGGAACAGCGTGGTCTTGCCGGCACCGTTGGGCCCGACGACGCCCACGATGCCGCCCGGCGGGAGGCTGAACGTGAGGTCCTCGACGAGCGTCCGCCCGTCGTAGCCCTTGTCGACCTTCTCGGCCTCGACGACGACGTTGCCGAGGCGGGGGCCCGGCGGGATGTAGATCTCGAGCTCCTCGCGGCGCTCGTCGCCGAGGCCGGCCTGGAGCTCCTCGTAGCGCGCGATCCGCGCCTTCGACTTGGTCCGCTGGCCCTTGGCGTTCTGGCGGACCCACTCGAGCTCCTGGTGGATCGTCTTCTGGCGCTTCGAGGCCTCCTTCTCCTCCTGCGCGAGGCGGGCCTCCTTCTGCTCCAGCCAGCTCGTGTAGTTGCCCTCGAACGGGATGCCCTTGCCGCGGTCGAGCTCGAGGATCCAGCCGGCTACGTTGTCGAGGAAGTACCGGTCGTGCGTCACGGCGATGACCGTGCCGGGGTAGCCGGCGAGGTGCTTCTCGAGCCACGCGACCGACTGCGCGTCGAGGTGGTTCGTCGGCTCGTCGAGGAGGAGCACGTCGGGCGCCTGGAGGAGGAGCCGGACGAGCGCGACGCGGCGCTTCTCGCCGCCCGAGAGCGGGCCGATGGGCGAGTCACCCGGCGGGCAGTGGAGCGCATCCATGGCCTGCTGGAGCCGCGCGTCGACGTCCCAGGCGCCGAGCCGGTCGATCTCCTCCTGGACCTTGCCCTGCTCGGCGATGAGCGCGTCGAAGTCGGCGTCGGGCTCGGCGAAGCCGGCCGAGATCTCCTCGTACCGCTTGAGCAGGCCGACGGCCTCGGCCATCCCCTCCTCGACGACCTCCTTGACGGTCCGGCTCGGGTCGCCGAGGTCGGGCTCCTGCTCGAGCAGGCCGATGGTGAGGTCCGGCTGCTTCTGGATCTCGCCGTCGTGGTTCGGGTCCTTCCCGGCGATGATCCGGAGCAGCGTGGACTTGCCGGCCCCGTTCAGACCGAGGACGCCGATCTTGGCGCCGTAGTAGAACGAGAGGTAGATGTTGTCGAGGATCTTCTTGCCCGTCGGCAGGGTCTTGCCGACGCCGAGCATCGAGAAGATGATTTTCTGGTCGCTCACGGGGTCGCAGGGGGTGATCCGGCGAAGCTAGACGGGCCTCGTTATCCACGCGGTGGATAACCCGTGGACACCGGCCCCAGACGACGCCCGCAGACGGCGGCCCCGCCCGCCTCGGCGTCGAGGCGGAGGGGGTCGGGAGACGGACTCTGGCCCTCCACGAGGCCCGGCCCCCTGCTCCACGGCCCCTGAGCCCCGGGGCCCTACCGCGAGCCGACGGCGCTCCCGAGGTGCTCGGCCTCCTCGACCAGCGCCTGGTGCCGGCGGGCCCAGTCGAGCGCGGCCTCGAACGTCCCGGCGTCGACCTGGAGGCCGGCGGCGGCCGACCGGACGGCCCGGAGCTCGCTCGGGTGGAGCTGGCCGTCGGCGTAGGCGACGAGGAGGAGGTCGAGGAGAACGACCACGCGCGACCGCTCGGTCCCGAACAGGAGGTTCAGGTCGCCGACGCCGCTCGGCGCGCTGGCGGTCTCGGTGCCCACGCCGGCCTCGACGTAGAGCCGGTCGAGCCGCTCGACCTCCTGGATCGCCAGCCGGTTGTCCGCGTCGATGACCTGGCGGGCGAGGACGAGGAAGGCGCGGCGCTGCTCG
>CAXRFJ010000173.1:0-4487 GCA_964229475.1 Rubrivirga sp. | reverse complement strand
CCCGGCCCGATCGAGAGCCGGCCGCCGTCGATCACGACGGCCGTGTCGCCGTCGGCCACGTCGCCCTCGGCCACGAACACGTAGCGCGCGTCGCCGAGCTCGGCCGTCCGGTCGGCGCCGGCCTCGAGCTCGAGGGCGTGGAGGCCGCTGAGGTCCGGGAAGAGCGACGTCAGCGAGAGCCGGTCGGAGGGGGCCGGCTCGATCCGGCCGTCGCGGAGCGCGCCGCGCACGCGGATGGACCCGTCGCGGGCCGACTGCTCGACGAGGGCGTACCCGTTGCGCCCGCGCTGGAGGAACCCCTTCCGCGAGAGGGCCTGGAGGTTCTGCGTGACCGAGTTCGGCGACCGGTACTCGAAGTGGTCGGCGATCTCGCGGTACGTCGGCCAGACCTTGTGACGGTCGACGTGGTCCCGGAGGTACTCGAGGAAGGCGTGCTGCTTCTGGGTTAGCTGGCGACGGCTCATGGTGGGGCCTAATGTCCGTCGCCAAAGTAGGGCACGGGTGAATGACACACAACTCCGCACAGATGAGCGGGCGGCGCCGGAAGCGGCCGGGAGGAGCCTGGGAGCGGGTCCCCGGCGGCGCCTCACATATCGTCGCGGCGGCCGAGCGCGGCGTCGAGCTGGTCGGTCACCTGGCGGACGCGCTCGGGGTACGTCGTCTCGAAGTGCGTCCGGGCGAACGCGTCGACGAGGCCCTCGACCTCGCGGCGGACGTCGGGCGCCAGCCGCATCCGCCCGGCCGTGTCGAGCCCGGTCCGCGCGAGGATGGCGAAGGCGCGGAGCGCGGCCCGGCTCGCGGGCACGCCGTCGGCGGAGGCCGCCAGCCCGAGCGCGGTGGCCTCGGCGCCCGCGGGGAGGACCGCGCCGCTCTGCAGCAGGAGCCGCCCGCCGTCGTCGCCGAGGGCCTCGACGTCCTCCCGCCGGACGTCGGGCGCGAACCCGAGGAGCGCCGCCAGCTGGAGCTGGAACCACGGGACGGCGTTCGCCGCGTTGGCCTCGGCCTCGTCGAGGTGCTCGAGCGTCCGCACGACGAGGTCGAGCGCGAGCGGGTGCGCCTCGCCCTCCTCGATCACGGCCCGCGTGACCTCCAGCACGCGGAGCCCGAGCCCGACGCGGCCGACCTCCGACGTGAGCCGCTTGAACCGGACCACGTGGGCCGTCTCCTTGAGCGTCTGGAGCCCCCGGCCGGCCCGGTGGTAGTAGACCGCTTGGAGGTACGACATCGGCTGGAGCGTCGAGCCGAACGTGCTCGTCGGGCGCCGCGCGCCGCGCGCGATCACGCCGATCACGCCGTGCGGCCGCGTGAGGAGGCGGACGATCCGGCTGGTCTCGCCGTAGTCGAAGGCGTGGAGGACGACGGCGTCGGTGCGGACGATCATGAGGCGGGAGCCGCCGCGTCCAGGCGGGGTTGGGAGGCGGGGGGAGCGGCGGTGCGGGCGATCACGGGGGGCGTACGCCGCACGGGGGGCGGGGTGCCAGCGCCGCGCCCGGTCCCCGCGAGGCGGCCGTCTCGGGTTAGGCGGGGCCGCGTGGCGGGTCTAGGCGGGCGCGTCCTCCACCGCCGCTGCCCCCATGGACTGGCTCTACCGCCTGCGGACGCGCCTCGGCCTCTCGGAGATCGAGGCCACCGCCGCGCTCACGCTCCTCCTCGCCCTCCTGGGCGGGACCGTCGCCCGGCACCTCCAGGCGACCTCGGCCCCCATCCCCGCCGACTTCTACGCGGCCGCCGACGCCGCCTTCGCCACCGCCGCCGACACCACGGCGGAGCCCGCGGCCGTCGCTCCGCTGGCCCTCGCCGCGCTCCCCGACGCGCCGGCCTCGGACGCGCCCGCGGCCGACTCGACGGCCGCCGAGATCGCCGACGCCACCGTCGAGCGGGCCGCCGCCCCGCGCCGGTCCGGAAAGCCGCCGCCGGCCCCCACCAACCTCAACACGGCGTCGGTCCAGGAGCTCCAGCGGCTCCCGCGGATCGGGCCGGCGCTGGCGGGCCGGATCGTCGAGTATCGCCGGACCCACGGGCCGTTCCGCACGCCCGAGCAGGTCACCGAGGTCAAGGGGATCGGCGAGAAGACGCTGGAGCGGATGCGGCCCTGGATTCGGCTCTAGGGCGTGACCGGCTCTCCCCCCCGGTCGTCGTCGGCACCGTCGCCCGGGGGGCGGGGCGGGGCCGACCGGCCCCGCTGGCGGCGCGCGATGGCCTCCGGCGTCCAGTCGTCGGCGAGGCGCTCCTGGCGCTTCATGAACCGGTACACCGGGAAGAGCAGGACGAAGGCGAGCGCGATGAACCCGAAGAAGGTGCCCGCGATGACGAGGTAGATCGATCCGTCGGCCATGGGGGGTGAACCCCGCCCGCGCGGTTCCGTTCTCCGCCCCCATGCCCGTCCTCTCGCTCCACGCCGTCGACGTCTACCCGTACCGCCGGGGCCCGGCGGGGACCGAGTGGCTGGTCGCCCGCCGCGCCGCCGGCCACGCCTACGCCGGCTCGTGGCGCATGATCGGCGGGAAGGTCGACGGCGACGAGCCGGCGTGGCGGACGGCGCTCCGCGAGCTCGAAGAGGAAACTGGCTGGCGGCCCGGCCGGGGGCTCCACCAGCTGTGGGCGCTCCCCTCCGTCAACGCCCACTATGACTGGGCGGCCGACCGCGTCGTCCTGGCCCCGGCCTTCGCCGCCGAGGTCGCCGGCGAGCCGGCGCTCGACGACGAGCACGACGCGGCAGCGTGGCTCCCAGCCGAGGCCGCCGCCGGCCGACTGGCGTGGCCCGAGCAGGCCCGGCTTCTCCGCCTCGCCGCGACGCTCGCCGAGACGGAGCGCCCGGCCGAGTGGGCGGTCTCGCTCCCGGGCGAGGAAGGCCCGCACGGGAGTCCGAGGGGCGGTCAGGAGACGCCCGATCCGGGGTGAAATGCGAATGATCCGCGATCCGCGGCCTCAGTAGCGGGTTAGCCCACGTGAAGACCCCGCTCTCCTCTCACCCTCCCATTCTGCCATGAGCCCCCTACGTTCCCTCTCCCTCCTGCTCCTGCTCGCCGTGCCGTTCGCGGCCTGCGAGTCCGAGCCCGAGGTCGCCGAGACCGACGCGGTCGTCGTCGACCCGGCCGCCGACCCGATGGCGGAGGACCCGATGATGGACGACACCACGATGGCCGACGCGCCGGAGGTGACCGCCCAGGCCACCGTCGACGCCGTCACCGAGGCCGGCGGCCTCACGGAGCTCGCGCCCGGCGCCGCCGTCGGCAACATCGACGCGTGGATCGCTCGTCTCGAGGGCGACCCGGACTTCGCGCCCGTCGTGGAGGACCTCGAGACGCTCAAGAGCCAGCTCCAGGCGTCGCCGCTCGACGGCGCCGCGATCGGGGCCACGCTCCAGAGCCTCGGCGCGGCCACGACGGCCGCCGCCGGAGGCGACGGCGCCCTCGAGACGCTCGGCACGACGCTGACCGACGCCGGCAACGCGCTCGCGGGCCAGTAAGCCCGTCCGGCCCGCCCCGGCCGCCGACCGACCCCGCCCGGGTCCCGGTCGGCGGCCGTTTTTTGTGTGACCCCTCGCTCCGCCACGTCCATGCCTCGCCCCGTTCTGCTCGCTCTTGCCTTGGCCCTCGCCGCCTGCGGCCCCGACGCGCCCCCGGACGCCGCCGGCGGGTCCGCCCCCGGCCCCGACGCGCCGCTCCCCGACACCGCGATGGTCCGCTCGGTGTCGCCCGAGAGCACGCTCGACCTCGTGAAAGGCGACCTCGTGGCGGTGTCGCCGTCGGTCGCCATCCAGACGATCGACCTCTGGATCGCCCGCCTCGACACGGTCTCGGCCGAGGGCGCGCCCGCGTTGCGGGACGACCTGACGACGCTCCGCAACCAGCTCCAGTCGAGCCCGCTCGACGGGCCCGGCATCGGGCGGACGCTCCGGGCCGTCGGCGAGCAGACCGGGGCGCTCGCCGAGCCCGGCTCGCCGCTGGCGGCGCTGGGCGACGCGCTCCGCCGCGGCGGCCTCCGGCTCGCGCCCGACACGACCGGGGCCCGGCCGGCGCCGGTCGGGGGAGAGACGGAGGAATCCGAGTAGTGTCCAGAAGATTGGGCGGCGTTGTCCAGGGACGTGGGCAACACAACGGGGTAGACTCCGTTCTAGGACCCGCTCGGCTCCTCACCCCGCCGGGCCCCGGTGATCGCTCCCGGGACACCTTCACCCTACCCAACACTCCCATGTTCAAGAACATCGCGCTCTTCGCGCTCGCTCTGTCGCTCCCGCTCGCCGCCTGCGGCGACGGCACCGACACCTACGAGACCGACGACGCCATCGAGGCCGACGCCCAGCAGATCGGCGACGAGCTCGACGCCGCGGCCGACGACGCCGCCGCCGAGGCCGAGGGAGCCGTAGCCGCCCGTGCTGTAGCTCGCCTCGTAGGACTGGCTGAACTTGAGCGTCTCGACGTTGAACAGCTGGCCGAGCCCGAGCGCGCCCGGCGTCTCCGAGAGGACGACCGGCGCCGGGCGGG
>CAXRFJ010000172.1:0-10107 GCA_964229475.1 Rubrivirga sp. | reverse complement strand
CTCGGGCGACGATGGCCGCGACGGGCGCCGCGGAGGCCGACCTCCGCGCCGCGCTCGTCCGCCTCGGCGACCCCGGCGACGTGGCCGCGGGCGCGCTCGAGGCCCTCGTCCCGCCCGCCGGCTCCGACCTGACGATCGCCGAGGCGGAGGGCTTCTTCGCCCAGATCGCCGAGACGCGCGGGAGCGCGGCCAAGACGGACCTCATCGCGGGGATGCTGGCGCGCGTGACGCCGGAGGAGGCCCGGTTCCTCGTCAAGCTCCTCGCGGGCGAGCTGCGGATCGGGATGGGCGAGGGCGGCGTCGTGTCGGCCTTGTCGCGCCTGTACGGGCGGAAAGGGAAGGCCGTCCGCCGGGCGGTGATGCTGACGGGCGACGTGGGCGAGGCGGCCGTCCTCGCGCGGCACGACCGGCTGGAGGACGCGCGCCTGACGCTGTTCCACCCGATCACGTTCATGCTGGCCTCGCCGGCCGAGGCGAAGGACGACCGGACGCTGGCCGAGGAGGTCGCCCGGCAGATCCCGCCGCCGGGCGCCGGCGAGGACCCGTGCGACGGGAGCCGCGCGCAGGCCCACGTCGCGGCCGACCCCGGCGACGAGGACCTCCACGGCGTGCCCGAGGCGGGCGCCCGCGTGGCGCTCTTCTCGCGGACGCTCGACGCCATCCAGCGCGCGTTCCCCGACCTCGTCCGCCCCCTCGCGGCGTTCGCGGAGGCGTCGCCGGCGGGCGTGATCCTCGACGGCGAGATCGTGCCGCTCGGGCCGGAGGGCGAGATCGTCCCGTTCCAGGCGCTCCAGAAGCGGCTCGGGCGGAAGACGGCGTCCGAGGCCCTCCAGCGCGACGTGCCCGTCGCCTTCGTCGCCTACGACGTCCTCGCCATCGACGGCGAGCCGACGCTCGACGCGCCGCTCCGCGAGCGCCAGGCCCTGCTCGATCGGTTCGAGTGGACCGGCCCGCTCCGCCGCAGCGCCGTCGACGAGGTGGACGACCTCGACACGCTCGACGACCGGTTCGACGCGGCGCGTGCCCGGGGCAACGAGGGGCTCATGGTGAAGGCGCTCCACTCGCCCTACAAACCCGGTCGGCGCGGGCGCGACTGGCTCAAGGTCAAGAAGGCCCTCGCCACGCTCGACGTCGTCGTGACGGCCGTCGAGCGCGGGCACGGCGGGCGCCGGAAGCTCCTGTCCGACTTCACGTTCGCCGTCCGCGCCAGCGAAACCGACGGCACGCTCCTCAACGTGGGCAAGGCGTACTCCGGCCTCACCGACGCCGAGCTGGCGGCGCTCACCGAGTGGTTCGAGGCCCACACGCTCCAGACGTTCGCCCACGGGAAGGTGCGGACGGTCGAGCCCGAGGTCGTCGTCGAGGTCGCGTTCGACAACGTCCAGGTCTCGAAGCGGCACAAGAGCGGCTACGCCCTCCGCTTCCCGCGGATCGTCCGGCTCCGGGAGGACAAGCCGGCCGCCGAGATCGACACGCTCGCGACCGTCGCCGCCCTCGCGGGGGCGTGAGCGAGTCGACGAGTCCGCCAGCGGCCGAGCCCTTCGCGCCGGCCGCCACCCCTTGCCTCCCACTTGGTCACATGCCCACCCGCTCGCTCCCTGAAGCCCGCGCCACGTTCCGCGCCTGGCTCGACGCGATCCCCGAGGCGGGGCGGGTCGTCGTGTTCTGCCACTTCGACGCCGACGGGCTCGCGGCCGGCGCGCTCTTCGGCCGCGGGCTCCCCCGCCTCGGGCGCGCGATCGGCGAGGTCGTCGTGGTGCCGTCGGGCCGCGACGAGTCGGCGTTCTCGGACGAGGCGCGCGAGCGGCTGGCCGCGCTCGCGCCCGACGCGCTCCTCGTGACCGACCTCGGCGTGAACGAGGCGGGGACGCTGGAGGAGCGCGGGATCCCCGTCCTCTACGTCGACCACCACCGGCCGAGCGGCGCGCCCGCCGGGGCCCACGTCGTCAGCGGGTACGGCTGGGACCCGATCCCGTGCAGCGCGTGGCTCGCCTACGACCTCCTCAATGGCGAAGCGGACGTGGACGATCTCGACTGGATCGCGGCCGTCGGCGTGATCTCGGACCTGGGCGAGAAGGCCCCGTGGCCGAGGCTGCCGGCCGTCAAGAAGGAGCGGACGGCGACGTGGCTCAAGGAGACCGTCGCCCTCGTCAACGCCGCGCGCCGGGCGCCGACGTTCGACGCGCAGGCGGCGCTCGACGCGCTCATGACGTTCGACGACCCGAAAGGGCTCGCGCAGGCCGAGACGCCCGTGCTCGACCGGCTCCGCGCCGCGCGCGAGGCGGTTAGGGAGGAGCTGGCCGAGGCCCGGAAAGCCGCGCCCGTGTTCTCGGAGCGCGCCCCGGCCGTGCCCGACGGCGTCGCCCCCGACGGGCTCCGGTTCGCCCTCGTCACCGTCGACTCGCCCGCGCAGGTCCACCCGCTCATCGCGCAGCAGTGGCGCGGGCGGCTCAAGGGCTACCCCGTCATCTGCGCCAACGTCGGCTACCTCGACGGGGTCGTCGCGTTCTCGACGCGGACGTCCCGCCGCGACGTCCGGCTGCCGGTCCTCTACCAGTCCATCGACACGCCGGGGTGGAACGGGCGCTGGGGCCACGGCCACGACCAGGCCAGCGGCGGCCATCTCCCGCCCGACGTGTTCGACGCCGTGCTCGACGCGCTCGGCTTCGGGCCCGAAGCGCACGTCGGGGGGCGGGGGAACGGGGAGCCGGGGATCAGGCACCCGTAGGCCACCGTCCATAGCGGCACGCCGGCCTCCCGCCCTCCGCCTCCCTGATGTCCGACTGGTTCACCGCTTCCCCCGACGCCCTCCTCGCGACGGTCCTCTCGGCCATCGGGATCTACGTCGTGCTCATCGTGCTGGTCCGGCTGGTCGGGCTGCGGAGCTTCTCGAAGATGACGAGCGTGGACTTCGCGATGACGGTCGCGATGGGCTCGGTCCTCGCCTCGACGATCCTCACCAACTCGCCGTCGCTGCCGCAGGCGGCCGTCGCGCTGTGCAGCCTGTTCGGGATCCAGTTCGTCGTCGCCCTCCTCCGCAAGCGGACCGACGTGGCCGAGGACGTCGTCGACAACGAGCCCGTCGTGATCATGACGCCGGACGGGATGCGCCGCGACGTGATGCGCGAGGAGCGCGTGACCGAGAACGACGTGTGGGCCAAGCTCCGCGAGGCCAACGTGATCGACCCGAGCGAGGTGCGGGCGGTGGTCCTCGAGACGACCGGCGACATCTCCGTCCTCCACGGCGACCCCGGCGGGCGGAGCCTCCACCCGTGCGTGCTCCGCGGCGTCCGCGGCGCCGAGGTGCTCGACCTCGGCGAGGACGACTACGATGGCTGAGGGCCACGCCGTCATCCGCTGGGCGCGGCGGCTGGCGCCGCTCGTCGGCGAGCCGCTCACGCACGTCCGGATGCCGAAGCGCTGGGGCGACCGGCCCGCCGGGCTCGTCGGGCAGCGCCTCCTGGAGCCGCGGACGCACGGGAAGCACCTGCTCCTCCCGCTCTCGGGCGGCGAGACGCTCCACTGCCACGGCGCGCAGTACGGCTCGTGGCAGGTCGGCGAGCGCCCGATGGAGCTCCGGAAGGAGGCGAAGCACGTCCGCCTCCGGCTCGACACCGCCGACCACGAGGCCGTGTTCTACCACGGCCCGACCGTCGAACTCCTCACGCCCGAGGAACTCGCGTCGCACGAGCGCCTGACCGCCCTCGGCCCCGACGTGATGGCGCCGACGCCGGACCACGAGCCCGGCGGCACGTTCGACCGCGCCGAGGCCGCCCGCCGGATCCGCGAGCGCGGCGACGACCCGATCAAGCCCGTCGTCCTCGACCAGCGCGTCGTGGCCGGCGTCGGCAACATCTACGCGAGCGAGGGGCTCTTCCTGGCGGGCGTCGACCCGAGGCGCCCGGCCGGCGAGGTCACCGACGAGGAGCTCGACGCGCTGTGGGACGCCGTCCACCCGATGATGTGGGACGGCACGACGCGCTGGGGCCGCACGACGACGACGCCGCCGGAGCTCCGCGAGCAGGGCCACACGCGGTGGGTCTACCAGCGGAAGGGGAAGCCGTGCCTCGTGTGCGGGACGCCGGTCGAGCTCGTCCGCCTCCCGCCGTACGACCGCGCGAGCTACCTCTGCCCGCGCTGCCAGGACTGACGCCGCCCGCCTCGGCGCCGAGGCGGACGGGGCTACCGGAGCCCGCGCTGCCAGCGGAGCGGCCGGCGCGGGGCGCGGCGCTCGCCGAGCGCGACGGTGCTCGCGGCGGCGAGGACGACGAGGAGGAAGGCGACGAGGGCGAGCGTCATGGGTTGGGAGGCGGTTCGCCCTCGAGACACGGGCCGTCCGCCGGAGTTGCCGGACGGCGCGGGCCCGGTCTGGCGACGGCGCTACTCCGAGACCATCCAGACCTGGTCGACCATCGAGAACCGGTTCCGGCCGTACGCCTCGTCCGCGACGGAGCGCGGGGTCAGGAAGCCCGCACGGGGTTCGTACTCGAGCGCGCTCCGCTCGTGGGGCACGAACTGACCGCCCGAGACGGAAAAGTGGAACACGCGGATTGGGGGCCGGCCTTCCTCGCCGACCTCGATCCGGTAGTCCCCGTCCACGAGCGCGTCGCGCCGGAGGGGACCCCGCCGCCCGCCGTTGTCGACGTCGATGGCCGTCCGGTGGGCGGTCCAGCCCTGATGCGACGCGAACACCATCGACCCGTCCTCGTACGCGCTCACGCGCTGGCCGTCCCGGAAAAGGACCGGCCGGACCTCCACGCGGTCGCCGCTCACCTCGTTCGGTCGGACCCAGTAGGTCAGCTCGACGTCCCCATCGGCGTCGTCCGTCGGGGCTCGGAGCACGCCGTACGAGGCCCACGGCCCGTCGACCTCCCACGTCGTCGTCGGGTTGAACGGGTCGTCGCCCTCGATCCGGGAGAGGGTGTAGGGGATGGCAGTGAGGGGGGCGCCGTCGAGCCGGAGGACCAGCTCATAGTCCCCGGGGGTCGGCTCATAGTCCAGCAGGAGGTAGCGGAGCACGGCGAAGGTGGGGAGCCGGTCAATGGGGGCCGCGGTGGCCGAGGTAGACGCGACGGTGGCCCCGGCGGCGTCGACGACGGCGAGCTCGTACGTCCCGTCGGTCGGGAAGAGGACGGCGAACGGTCCCGTGCCCCCCGCGACGCCCGTCTCGGCCGTGGGGGCGGCGTGGAACAGGAGGTCGTAGGCGTCGGCCGCGGGGGCCGGGCCCGTGCGGAGCGGGCGGTCCGCGGCGGCGGCGGGCTGGGCCGTGACCGGTCGTGGGGGGGCGGCTTCCTGTGGTGGGGGCTCCGGCGCGCGGTCGCGGACGGCGTCCTCGACGGTCTCTCTGGCGCGGTCGAGGACCCGGCCGAACTGGGCGTCGGCGGGCGAGGCGAACAGGGCGACGAGGAGGGCGAGGACGGGGGTTCGCATGACTGGTCGAGAAGGTCCGCCCCTCCCTCCGGTGCCGCCGCGCGCTCGGGGTCACGCGTCCGCCGCGAACGCAGACCGCCCGCCTCGGGCGCGGTGCCGAGGCGGGCGGGCAGGACGGGAAGGCCGCTGGAGGTGCGCTAGGCGGCCACCGGCTCGGCGGCCGGCTCGCCGACCGTCGCGTTCTGCGGGTCCTTGAGGAAGCGCAGGAGCGCCTCGTTGACCTCGTCGGTGTGCGTGAGGTTCAGCCCGTGCGGGCCGCCCTCGACGGTGTGGACTCGGCTGCCGGCGACGAGCTGGCTGCCCGTCTCGGCCGACGTCTCGAACGGGACGATCTGGTCGTCGTCGCCGTGGATGAACAGCGTCGGCACGTCGATCTTGGCCGCGTCGGGGCGGAAGTCGGTGCGGCCGAACGCGTCGACGCAGTCGACGGTGGCCTTCGGCTGGGCGCCGGTCGCGATGCCCCAGTGGAAGTGGAGGAGCGGCTCCGAGACCCGGTCCGAGAGCTTGTCGTAGTTGACGAACTGCTTGCCGAAGTCCTCCATGAAGGCGGGGCGGTCGGCCTTGATGCCGGCCTTCATGTCCTCGAACACGCTCTGCTCGACGCCGTTCGGGTTGTCGTCGGTCTGGAGCATGTACGGGAAGACGGAGCTCATGAACGTGAGGCTCCGGACGCGGTCGGTGCCGTAGCGCCCGACGTAGCGCCCGAGCTCGCCGCCGCCCATCGAGAACCCGACGAGGTCGACGTCCGTGAGGTCGAGCGCGTCGAGGAGGTCCTTGAGGTCGGCCGCGAACGTGTCGTAGTCGTAGCCGCCCTGGACGAAGGCGGACGAGCCGAACCCGCGCCGGTCGTACGTGACCACGCGGTAGCCGGCCTCGGTGAGCGCCCAGAGCTGGGGCTCGAACATGAACTGGCTGAGGGGCCAGCCGTGGATGAGGACGACCGTGCCGGCCGTGCCCTCGGGGTTGATGTCCTGGTAGAACAGCTCGGCGGTGGGCTCGCCGGTGGAGGTGGAGATGTGCGGCATGAGAGGGGAGGGGGACGAAGGGAAGCCAGGGTCTCTCTCGGTCCAACCGGCCAGTCCGCACGGTGTTGGCGGATCGAGGGGTCGCCACGCGCACTTCAGGGCGTCGCCTACTCCGTCCGTGCCGGTGGCCGAGGCGGCGATCCGGGAAGCCGGCGCCTCCGCGCAACCCGTGCGCGCGGCGCGCGTCCCTCTGGCCCCATCGCCCGTCCCGATGCCCGCCTTCCCGTCCCCGTTCTTCCGCTGGCGCCCGCACCCGTGGCACGGCCTCGACGCCGGGCCCGACGCCCCGCGCGTGGTCACGGCCTACGTCGAGATCACGCCGTTCGACGCCGTCAAGTACGAGCTCGACAAGGTCACCGGCTACACGCGCGTCGACCGGCCGCAGCGGTCGTCGTCGCACCCGCCGACGCTCTACGGGTTCGTCCCGCGGACGTACTGCGCCGACCGCGTGGCCGCCCTCTCCGGCCCCGAGGCCGAGCGCGGCGACGGCGACCCGCTCGACGTCTGCGTCATCTCCGAGCGCCAGATCGACCGCGGCGACATCACGCTGGCCGCCCGCGTCGTCGGCGGGCTCCAGATGATCGACAACGGCGAGGCCGACGACAAGATCGTGGCCGTCCTCCAGGGCGACCTGTTCTGGGGCGACGTCGAGGACCTCGACCAGCTCCCGGACAAGCTCGTCGAGCGGCTCACCCACTACTTCTCGACCTACAAGCTGGTCCCCGGCAGCAAGTCCGACGCGTCGATCGCGCGGACCTACGGCCGCGAGCACGCCCTCGAGGTCGTCGAGGCCGCCCGGGCCGACTACGCCGACGAGTTCGAGGGGCCCCAATAGCGCGGCGCCGCCCGCCTCGGCGCGTCGGTCGGCGACCTCGCCGAGGCGGACGGGGGCGGCTCAGTCGGGGGTGAGCCAGAGCAGCGCGCCGGGCCGCTCCTGACGGTCGGGCGGGCCTCCCGTGGCCGAGACGCCCATGGCGCTGAACGACTGCGGCGTCAGGAAGTCGGCGCGGGGCGTCGTGTCGAGCGCGCTCCGTGGGTGCGCGACGGGCGTCCCGCCCTCGACCCGGAACCGGTACACCCGGATCGGCGCGCGGCCCTCCTCGGCGATCTCGATCCGGTAGTCGCCGTCGGGGGTGAGGCGCTCGCGGAGGGTCTCGCCGGACCCGAGGGGCACGGAGAACGCGACGCTGCGCAGCCACCACCCGTAGCCCGGGGAGGGGAAGGTCGCCCTGTCGTCGTCGTCGTTGAGGACGGTCGAGCCCCGGTAGAGCGTGGCGCGGTGGCGCCCGCCCTGCTCGCCGTGCAGCGAGGGCGGGAGCCAGAAGCGGAGCGAGACCGGGGAGTCCATGGGGTCCGCCCACTCCCGCCGGCTGAGGCCTTCGTCGAGGACGAGGACGGCGAGGTCGGTCCACGGGCCGCGGACGCTGAACACCGAGCGCGTGTCGTACAGGCCGTCGCCCGCCGTCGTCTGGACGATCTCGAACGGGAGCGCCCCGATCTCGTGGCCGTTCGCCGTCACGGACGCCCGGTACGCCCCGGCCTCCAGGTCCACCTGGAGCCCGTAGGTGCGGGCCCCCTTGAGCGTGCCGAACGCGGGGAACTCGGGGTCGGTCTCCAGTTCGACCTCCTCCCAGATCACCACCGATCCGTCGGCGCGGCGGAGGACGTTCTGGTACGTGACACCCTCGACCGGGAACAGGACCTGGCTCCCGAAGGGGCGGACCTCCACCGTCGGGCCGTCCTGCTCCGCGTGGACGTACGCGACCCTGTGGAGCCAGTTGTGCAGGTCGATGGCCGGCCTCTGGCCGGTCGCCGTGGTCGGGAAGGGACCGGTGGGCGGCATGGGAGCATCGGCCGGCGCGGCGCTCTGGGCGGTCACGGCCTGGGCCGCCTCGGCGGTCGGCCGGGGGGAGGCGGGCGTCGAGGTCGGCGGGGCCTGGGCCTCGGGCTCCGAGGCCTGACGGCCGTTGACGGCGCCGTCGACGGCCTCCTCGGCGGCCCGCTTGGCGCGGTCGAGGACCCGGCCGAACTGGGCGTCGGCGGTCGGGGCGAGCACGAGGAGGGCGAGGAGCGGGACGAGCGTGCGCATGGGATCGGGGGAGTCGGAGTCGGGGCTCGGCTGGCGAGCGCCAGCGGGGCGGGCTAGCGCTCGGGGGAGAGCCAGACGCGGTGGCCGAGCTCGAAGTCGTACGCGCCGTTGTTCGACCGCTGGGATCGGACCTCGAAGGGTTTGAGGGCCGACATGGGCAGGAGGAAGTCGGCGCGGGGCGTCGTGTCGAGCGCGCTCCGCGGGTGGGTGACGGGCGTCCCGCCCTCCACCCGGAACCGGTACGTCGCGATCGGCGCGCCGCCGTTCGCGGTCACCTCGATCCGGTAGTCGCCGTCGGTGAGGTCGTCCAGGGTGATGGGGGCGTACCCCCTCGTGGCTCCGCCCTCGCGGATCACACGGGCGAACGTGACCTCTCGGAGAGACGGGTACAGCCCACGACCTCGGTTGACGCTGCCGCGGCGATCTCCCGGATTGAGGACGGTCCCACCCCGCAGAAGCGAGGCCCGGTAGGTGACGACGTCGGTCGACGTCTGGATCGGGAGCCAGAACTGGAAGCGGAGGGCCCCGTCCCACTCCTCGCCCCACCCCGAACCGGCGGGTTCGGTCGGGTAGATGAAGGACGCGACGCCGTCGGTGAGGACCGACGTGGTGAGCGTCGTGCGTGGGTCGAAGGGGTCGTCGCCGCCGTCGGCGCGCACCTCGAAGGCCGCCGCCCCGATCTCGTGCCCGTTGGCCCGGATCGACAGGCGGTAGGTCCCCGCGCCGATCTCCTCTCTCACGTCTCCCGAGACCGCGCCGAACGCGGAGACGTCGGGGTTCGCCTCGTACGTGAGGGGCGCCCACGCGATCGCGGCTCCGGCGCCGTCGGTGAGAACGACCTCGTACACGGCCCCGGACGCGGGGAACACGACCACGGTGGCCGTGACCGCTGGAGCGCGCATCGTGGAGCCCGCCTCAGTCTCTCCGATGTCGTCCCAGAGCGTCATCACGTCGATCCCGGTCGGGTGGCCGCCGGCGCCGGTTGGGAAGGGGCCCGTGGGCGCCATGGGGCCACCGGCGGCGCTCGGGGCCGTGGAGACCGGGGCCGTCTCGGGCGACGGGCGGGACGAGGTCGGCGGGGTCGACGTGGGCGTCGTCTGGGCCTCGGGCTCCGAGGCCTGGCGGCCGTTGACGGCGCCGTCGACGGCCTCCTCGGCGGCCCGCTTGGCGCGGTCGAGGACCCGGCCGAACTGGGCGTCGGCGGTCGGGGCGAGAAGGACGGCGGCGAGGGCGAGCGCGAGAAGGCGCATGACAGAGCAGGGGGGGCCGCCTTCCCATGCGACGGCCCGCCCCGCCCGGTATCACACCCGCCGACGTCCTCCGCTTCGGCATCGAGGCGGACGGACCGAAGGGGGATCCCGCTATCGCGCCACCGACAGGGCGCGGGTCACGGCGACGCCATCGACCGTCGCGCGGACGAGATAGGCCCCGGGGAGGAGCGTGCCCGTGTCGAGCCGCGTGAGGAGGTCCGAGCTTGCCGGGCCGTCGTGGAGCACGGCGACCTCGCGGCCGAGCACGGCGTAGACGGCGACGCGCACGTCGCCGGCCGGCGCGCCCGCCCGC
>CAXRFJ010000171.1:0-10378 GCA_964229475.1 Rubrivirga sp. | reverse complement strand
GGAGGGCGCGGACGGCGCCGCCGGCGCCGAACAGGCCCAGCACGAGGACGCCGTAGTCCGCCACGGCCCGCCACGCGAGGAGCGCGGGGCCGCCGTAGCCGGGCGGCAGGAGCGGGGCGAGGTAGAGGACGTAGAGCGCCTCGATCCCGCCCGAGCCGCCGGGCGTCGGCATGGCCAGGCCGGCGAGCCAGAGCCCGGCCGTCCGCATCACGAACAGGACGTGGCGGAACTCGCGCCAGAAGCTGAGCGCGACGAGGAACACGATGCCGTAGCGCCCGAGCCAGTACATCAGCGTGTAGCCGGCCCCCTTGAGGTAGAACGCGAGGGGCTGCCCGCGGAGGACCGTCGCCTGGTGGCGGAGCTTCTTCGTCTCGCGGCGGACGGTCGGCTCGAAGCGCCGGAGCCACTTGAACCGGACCACCCAGTTGGCGAACCGCTCCAGGATCTCGGGCCGGACGAGCGTGGCGTAGGCGAAAAAGCCGATGTAGATGAGCATCCCCCCGAGGTAGGCCGCGACCGTCCCGATGCCGGCCGCGCCGAGGGCCGTCGGGAAGACGGGCAGCCAGATCGCCGACACGTAGAGGACCACGATGAGCGTCGCGAACCAGAGCTGGTCCATGAGCATCGTGAACAGCATGAGCGCCGTGACCTGCCCGTAGGCGGCGCCGTTCTCCTTGGCGATGAAGAACGCCGCGAACGGGGCCCCGCCCATCGCCGACGGCGTCACGGCCGACATGAAGTCCCACGTGAGCTGGGCGCGGAGGCCGCCCTTCGCCGTCAGCGCCCCGCGCGAGACGTGGCGGAGGCGGAGCCCGCCGGCCGTGATCTGGAGGCCCAGCGCCCCGATCGCGCCCAGGAAGATCCACGGGTTGAACGACGACCGGACGAGCGCGAAGGCCCCGGGCTCCCACGTCGCCCACAGGATGATGCCGACGGCCGTGAGGCTCAGCGCGACCGGGATCACGAGGTCGCGCTTGCGGACGCGGCGCCCGCGGGTCGGAGGGGAGGGGGGAGCCGGGGCGTCCATGCAGGGCGAAGATAGACGGGGCGGGCGCGCTCCCGGTTGCGCCCGCCTCGTCCCGGCCGCCTCGGGCGCGCTGCGGGCGTGCTCGGCGTGGCTCTTCACGGAGGAATCCCCTTGGGATCGCCGCTCGGTTGTCCGCGTCCGAGGAGGGCCGGTATCTTGGCGGCCCCTCACCGGGCGCCCCTCCGCCCGACCCCGGCTCCCTCTCACCCCGACCCGTGGAGACGTTCCTCTTCTTCGTGTTCGCCGTGTTCGCGGTGGCCGGCTCGCTCGGCATGCTCATCTCGCGGAGCCCGGTCGCCAGCGCCCTCTGGATGGTCCAGACGATGCTGGCCATCGCGTGCCTCTACCTCACGCTGAACGCGACGTTCATCGGGGTCGTCCAGGTCCTGGTCTACGCCGGGGCCATCATGGTCCTGTTCCTGTTCGTGATCATGCTCCTGAACCTGGAGCAGACGCCGCGCCTGAGCGCGTTCACGTGGCAGCGGGCCGCCGCGTTCGTGGGCGGCGTGGCCGTCCTGGCGCTCCTGCTGACGGCCGTCGCCGAGCAGACCGACGTGTTCCCGAGCCCCACGGCGGTGGCCGTCGTCGAGGCCTCCGACGAGGTCGCCGTCGTCGGCCCCGAGGGCGAGGTCGCCGTGATCGAGGAGGACGAGGCGGCCGTCGTGCCCCTCGACCCGACGTCGGTCGAGCAGATTGGCGTGGCGCTCCTGACGCGGCACGCGTTCACGCTCGAGATCGTCGGCGCCCTCCTGCTGGCGGCGACCATCGGCGCCGTCCTCCTCGCCAAAAAGCGCTTCACCTGACGAGTTCGGAGTTCAGGGTTCAGAGTGGCCTGCCCTCCAACCCGTCGAACTCCGCACTCCGAACTCTGAACTCCGCAGCATGGACCTCACCTGGTACCTCTCGCTGAGCGCCGTGCTCTTCACGATCGGCGTGCTCGGCGTGCTCCTCCGGCGGAACGTGATCGTCGTGTTCCTGAGCATCGAGCTCATGCTGAACGCGGTGAACCTCACGCTCGTCGCCTTCAGCCAGGCCTTCGGCGACGTCGACGGCCAGATCCTGGTCTTCTTCGTGATGAGCGTGGCCGCGGCCGAGGCCGCCGTGGGCCTCGCCATCGTGATCGCCATGTTCCGGAACAAGCTCACGATCAACGTCGACGAGCTCCGACTGTTTAGGGGCTAGCGCCCCGGGACTGGCGACTGGGGACTAGGGACTCCAGCCGCCGCACTCCCCCCGTCCCTAGTCCCCAGTCCCGCATTTCCCCGATGGAACTCCTCGTCCGGCTCATCCTCCTCCCGCCGATCCTGGTGGCGGCGTTCAACGGGATGATGGGCCTGTTCTCGCCCGCCTACCGGAAGCAGGAGTGGCTGCTCGGCGGGCTGGCGCTGGCCGCCGTCGCCGTCCCGTTCGCGGTGACCTGCATGCTGTTCTTCGGCTTCGAGGGGGCCGAGGTCGTCCGCTACTTCACGTGGCTCCAGGCCGGCGACCTCCGGGTCGACTTCGCCTACCGGATCGACGAGCTCTCGCTCCTGATGACGATGATCGTCACCGGCGTCGGCTCGCTCATCCACCTGTACTCGATCGGGTACATGCACGGGGACTCCGGGTACTGGCGGTTCTTCGCGTACCTGAACCTGTTCATCTTCGCGATGCTCAACCTGGTGCTCGCGGAGAGCCTGCCGGTCCTGTTCCTCGGGTGGGAGGGCGTCGGGCTGTGCAGCTACCTCCTCATCGGGTTCTGGTACACCGACCTCAAGAACTCGGCGGCGGCCAACAAGGCGTTCATCGTCAACCGCGTGGGCGACTTCGCCTTCCTGCTGGCGATGTTCATCATCTTCAAGACGGTCGTCGACGCGCAGGGCGGCGTGTTCGGGCTCGACTTCGCCACGATCCTCCGGCCCGAGACGCTGGCCCTTTTCGCCGGCCCGACCGGGTTCTGGGTCACGGTCCTCCTGCTGATCGGGGCGACGGGCAAGAGCGCGCAGATCCCGCTCTTCGTGTGGCTCCCCGACGCCATGGCCGGCCCGACGCCGGTCTCGGCGCTCATCCACGCCGCGACGATGGTGACCTCGGGCCTCTACCTCCTGGCCCGGCTCTCGCCGCTCGTCCTCAACTCCGGCGCCCTCTGGATCATCGCGACCGTCGGCGCGGTCACGGCCATCATGGCGGCGACGGTCGCCATCACGCAGAACGACATCAAGAAGGTGCTGGCCTACTCGACGGTCAGCCAGCTGGGCTACATGTTCCTGGCGGCCGGCGTCGGCGCGTTCTTCGTGGCCATCTTCCACGTCATGACCCACGCCTTCTTCAAGGCGTGCCTGTTCCTCGGCTCGGGCTCGGTCATCCACTCGATGCACCACGTCGAGCACGAGCTGGAGCACAAGGGCCTCATCCCGTCCCACCACGGCGGCCACGGCACGCCGCACGACTCGGAGGCCGAGCAGAACACGCTCCGCCACAGCCCGCTGCCCTACGACGGCCCGTTCGACGCCCAGGACATGCGGACGATGGGCGGCCTCCGGAAGTTCATGCCGTTCACGGCCATCACGTTCGGCATCTCGACGCTCGCGATCGCCGGCTTCCCGCTGCTCTCGGGCTTCTTCTCGAAGGACGAGATCCTGTTCCGCGTCTTCGAGTTCGGCCAGTCGGCCCACATCGGCTACATGGCGCTCTGGGTGGTCGGCCTCATCACGGCGGTCCTGACGGCGATCTACATGACCCGGGCGTACCTCCTCACGTTCGAGGGGAGCCCGCGCTGGCCGGACGCCATGGACACGCACCCGCACGAGAGCCCGTGGACGATGACCGTCCCGCTCGTGGTGCTGGCGATCCTCGCCACCGTGGGCGGCTTCCTCGGCCTGCCGGCCGTGTTCGGCGAAAACGCGAGCTGGATCCACGGCTGGCTCGTCGGCCACGGCGACCACCTCGGGCCGGTCGCGGACAGCCTCGACCCGCTGTGGTCGGCCGTGTCCCCGTACGAGCTGGAGCACCACGTGTCGCACGGCGTCGAGTGGGCGCTCCTCGGGCTCGGCGCGGCGATCGCCCTCGTCGGCATCGGCGCGGCCGTGTTCTTCTTCCGCTTCGGCAAGCGCGGCCCCGAGGCCGACCGGAAGGCGCGGAAGGTGTTCGGCCTGTTCTACACGCCCGCCAGCCACGTCTGGGGCTGGGACCAGTTCTACAACGCGACGTTCGTCAAGGGGACGGTCGAGGGCGCCCGGAAGGTGTTCGCGCCGTTCGACAAGAACGTGGTCGACGGTGGCGTGATGGGGCTCGCTGGGCTCGTGCGCGGCGCGGCCGGGCGGCTCCGCGGCCTCCAGACCGGCGTCGTCCAGACCTACGCGCTCGCGATCGTCGTGGGCGTCGTGGCCGTCGTCGCGCTCGTCCTGTTCGTCTGATGATGGCCGCCCGCGCCACCCACCTCGTACGGACGACCCGCCGGGTCGCCCCTACCGCTCCGCTCAATGGCTGACCTCCCCGGGCTCCTCTCGCTCGTCATCTTCCTGCCGGCTGTCGGCGCCCTCCTCGTCGCGTTCCTGAAGAGCGTCGACGCGGTCCGGTGGGCGTCGCTGGCGGTCACGGGCGCCACGTTCGTCCTGTCGCTGGGCCTCTGGCTCGGGTTCGACCCGGCCGTCTCGACCGCCGAGGCGCCCCAACTGGCGACGCGGCTCCCGTGGTTCGGGTCGGTCGACATCTCGTACTTCGTCGGGATCGACGGGCTGAACCTGCTCCTGATCCTGCTCACGACGCTCCTCGGGCCGATCATCGTCCTCTCGTCGTGGACCTACATCGGGAAGGCGCACCGCGGGTACTACGCCCTCATGCTGCTCCTCGAGACCGGCGTGCTCGGCGTGTTCGCGGCCTTCGACGTCTTCCTGTTCTACATCTTCTTCGAGCTCACGCTGATCCCGATGGTGTTCATCATCGGCATCTGGGGCGGGGAGGACCGGGTCTACGCCGCGATCAAGTTCGTGATCTACACCCTCGTGGGGTCGCTGCTGATGCTCGTCGGCGTCCTGTGGCTGGGGTTCGAGGCCGGCGACGCCGTGAACGGTGGCGTGTTCACGACCGACTGGTACAAGCTGGTCCAGTTCGGGATGCCGCTGGGGCTGCAGTACGCCATGTTCGGCCTGTTCGCCCTCGCGTTCGCGATCAAGGTCCCGCTCTTCCCGCTCCACACGTGGCTGCCGGACGCCCACACGCAGGCGCCGACGGGCGGCTCCGTCGTTCTCGCCGGCGTGCTGCTGAAGATGGGGACGTACGGCCTGCTCCGGTTCGTCGTCCCGTTCTTCCCGAACGCGAGCGCGGAGCTGGCGATGCCGATCGCGATCCTCGCCGTCGTCGGCATCGTCTACGGCGCCCTCGTGGCGTTCGCGCAGACCGACGTCAAGAAGCTCGTCGCCTACTCGTCGGTGTCCCACCTCGGGTTCGTGGTCCTCGGCGTGTTCGCCTTCGACACGATCGCCGTGCAGGGCTCGCTCATCCAGATGGTGAACCACGGGCTCTCGACGGGCGCCCTCTTCCTCATCATCGGGATGATGTACGAGCGGCGCCACACGCGGGCCATGGCCGACTACGGCGGCATCGCCAAGACCGTCCCGGTGCTGACCTTCTTCATGCTGTTCAGCGTGTTCGCCAGCGCCGGCCTGCCGGGCCTCAACGGGTTCGTGGGCGAGTTCATGATCCTCATCGGCTCCTGGAACTCGCCGACCGTCGGCAACCCGCTCCTCGTCGCCGTGGCCACGACGGGCGTCATCTTCGCCGCCGTCTACCTCCTGTGGATGGTGTACCGGACGTTCTTCGGCGAGGTCACGAACGAGGCGAACACGACCATGAAGGACCTCAACGGCCGCGAGATCGGGCTCCTCGTCCCGCTCGCGGCGCTGATGCTGCTCCTCGGGTTCTGGCCGTCGCCGTTCCTCGCCCAGAGCGAGCGCGCGGTCCGGTCGCTGCTCGAGACGTCGGAGCTGAAGGCCGCCGCCGTCGAGTCCGCCGCGGCCGACGAGGTCGTCGTCGTCCCGGTCGCGTGGCCCGACGAGGTCGCCCTCACGCCGCCGCCGGCCCCCGCCCCCGACGCCGCCCACTAGGCCCGCCCCGGCGCTCACCCCACCCACCCCCCGTCTATGACACGGCTCGCCTCGTTGCTCCCGTCGACGCTGCTCGCGGTCCTCGCGCTTGCCCTGCTGGCGGCGCCCGCCGGCGCCCAGGACGCCGCCCCCGCCGACGGCGCGCCGGCCGGCGACGCGGTCGAGACCAACGACGGCCTCCTGCAAGCGTCCGAGGCCGACGAGGTCATGCCCGGCGACGGGCCCGAGGGCGAGACGGCGCTCGAGAGCGGCGAGGTCGCGCTCGACGAGGGCGAGGGCGTCCACGGCGACGCCGACACGCACGGCGAGGGCGACCACGGCGAGGGCGGGGGCCACGGCGTGCCGCCGCCGGTCTGGCTCGTGATCCCGTTCGCGGTGCTCCTGCTGATGATCGCGACGGGCCCGCTGTTCTACCCGCACTTCTGGCACCACCACTACCCGAAGGTGGCCATCGGGCTGGGCGCGCTCGTGGCGCTCTACTACTTCGCGTTCCTCCGGGCGCCGGGCGAGGCCGTCCCCATCCCCGTGCTCCACGCGGCCGAGGAGTACTTCTCGTTCATCGCGCTCCTCGGCGCCCTGTTCGTCGCCTCGGGCACGATCCTCATCAAGACCGACTTCCCGGGGACGCCCAAGACGAACTCGATCCTCCTGTTCGTGGGCGCGGTCCTGAGCAACTTTATCGGGACGACGGGCGCCTCGATGCTCCTCATCCGGCCGTTCATGCGGCTCAACGCGGGGCGGCTGAAGGCGTACCACATTATCTTCTTCATCTTCGTCGTCTCGAACGTCGGCGGCGCGCTGACGCCGATCGGCGACCCGCCGCTGTTCCTCGGCTACCTCCGCGGCGTCCCGTTCTTCTGGACCGTCTCCCACGTCTGGTACATCTGGCTCCCGACGATCCTCGCGATCCTCGCCGTGTTCTGGGTGGTCGACGCGCGGAACAAGGAGGAGAGCCTCCGGGAAGGCGCCGAGGACCAGGGCGTCGACCTCGAGCCGGGCGAGGTGCCCGGCGCGCGGGCCGTCCCCGAGGCCCCGGGCGTCGAGGACGTCTCGGACCACCACGCCGCAGACCCGGCCGTCGGCCACCCGGCCGCGCGGCGCGAGTACAACCGCGAGATCTCGATCGACGGGAAGGCCGGCTTCGCCTGGCTGGCGATCGTGATCGGCAGCGTGTTCCTCGACCCGAACATCTTCTCGTGGGTCCCGGACCTCCACGAGATCGCGCACGTGCCGTTCGGCATCCGCGAGGTCATCATGTTCGGCGTCTGCGTGCTGGCCTACAAGACGGCCAAGCCGGAGGCGCTCAAGGGCAACGACTTCAACTTCGAGCCGATCAAGGAGGTCGGCTACCTGTTCATCGGGATCTTCCTCACGATGCAGCCGGCGCTCACGCTCATCGGGACGTGGGCGAGCTCGAACGCCGACTCGATCGGGGTCTCGACGTTCTACTTCGGGACGGGCGTCCTGTCCGGCGTCCTCGACAACGCGCCGACCTACGTGTCCTTCCTGTCGGCCGCGATGGGCAAGTTCGGGATGGACGTCAACGTGCCGGCCATGGTGAGCGACTTCGCCGCCGCGCCGGGCGACCCGACCGGGTTCTACCTCCAGGCCATCTCGGTGGCCGCCGTGTTCTTCGGCGCGCTGACATACATCGGGAACGGGCCCAACTTCATGGTCAAGGCCATCGCCGAGAGCTCGGGCGTCCAGACGCCGTCGTTCGTGGCCTACATCGTGAAGTACTCGGTCCCGATCCTGATCCCGATCTACATCCTCGTCTGGTTCGTGTTCTTCTCGGGCTACGTGTTCCCGCACCCGCCCGACGCCGCGCACCACACGACCGAGGTGCTCTCGCAGGTGCCCGGGATCCTCCTCGCCCTCCCGCTCTGATGCCGGCCCGCGCCCCGCTCTCCGACGACCAGATCGCCGCCGCCCTCGCCGACCTCGGCGGGTGGGAGGCCGAGGCGGACGACGACGGCAGCCGGATCGTCCGCGACTTCGCCTTCGCCGACTTCCGGGAGGCCTTCGCCTTCCTCACGCGCGTCGCGTTCGTGGCCGAGGGGATGGACCACCACCCCGAGATCGCCAACGTCTACGACCACGTCTCGCTCGCCCTCTCGACGCACGACGCCGGGAACCGCGTGACCGAGACCGACCTCGCCTTCGCACGCCGAGTCAACGCGTTCGCGCCCGCCGCCTAGCGGCCCGGCGCGCCCGCCCGCTCGTCCACCCCCTCTGATGTACGACTCCTTCCTCGCCGACCTCGCCGCGACTGGCCCCATCCTCTGGGTCGCCGCCCTCGGCGTGCTCGTCGTCGTCCTCGACGCGTTCCGCAACGACGACGCGTCCATCCCGTGGATCGCGGGCGTCGGCATGACGCTGGCGGCCGTGTGGCAGGCCCTCCAGGTCGACGCCGTCGGGACCGCGTTCGAGGGGCAGGTCTTCGTCGGCGGCGCCGCGGCGATCGCCAACGTGATCGTCCTCGTCGGCGCGATCCTGAGCGTCGCGCTGACGGTCCCGTACCTCTCGCGGATCGGGCGGAACTACGGCGAGGTCCACGGCCTCATCCTGTTCGCGACGGCGGGCATGATGACGCTGGCGAGCGCCGGCAGCCTCGTGACCCTGTTCGTCGGGCTCGAGACGATGTCGGTCTGCCTCTACGTCCTCACGGGCCTCGTGCGCGAGGAGTCGACGGCCAACGAGAGCGCCCTCAAGTACTTCCTGCTCGGCGCGTTCTCGACGGGCTTCTTCCTCTACGGCCTCGCCCTCCTCTACGGCGCCACCGGGACGATGCAGCTCGCCGAGCTCGCCGCCGGCGTCGAGGCGACCGGGCGGACCGGCCTCTTCCTCGCGGGCGTCGGGCTCCTGCTCGTCGGGTTCTTTTTCAAGGTGTCGGCCGTCCCGTTCCATATGTGGACGCCCGACGTCTACCAGGGCGCCCCGACGGCGCTCACGGCCTTTATGTCGACGGCCTCGAAGGCCGCGACGTTCGCGGCCCTCGCCGTCGTCCTCGCGCGGGCGCTGCCGCCGGAGCTCGTCGACGGGACGGTCCAGCTCACGCTCGCCATCGTCGCCGCGGTGACGATGGTGGCCGGCAACGTGGTCGCGCTGGTCCAGTCGAACGTGAAGCGGATGCTGGCCTACTCGTCCGTGGCCCACGCCGGCTACATCCTCGCGGGCCTCGCGGCCGGCACGGCCGCCGGCTACGGCGCCGCGCTGTTCTACCTCCTCGCGTACACGCTCATGAACGTCGGCGCCTTCGGTGTGATGGGCGCGCTCGAGTGGGACAACGAGCAGGGGGCCGACCAGGACCTCGACAGCCTCGCGGGCGTCGGCTACCGGAAGCCGTTCCTCGGCGTCGCGATGGGCGTGTTCATGTTCGCGCTGACGGGCTTCCCGCCGCTTGCCGGCTTCATCGGCAAGTACCTCGTGTTCGCGGCGGCCGTCGACGCCGGCCTCGTGTGGCTGGCGATCCTCGGCGTGCTCGCCTCGGTCGTCTCGGGCTACTACTACCTCCGCGTGCTCGTGGTGATGTGGATGAAGAGCCCGGACGAGGCGCCCGACAACGCGAAGGTCGACTTCCCGGTCGCCCGCGCGACGGCCGTCGTCGTGACGGTCTGCGCGCTCGCGCTCCTCGCGCTGGGCGTGCTCCCGGCCGGCGCCATCGACGCGACGGCGGCGGCCTTCGGCGCGGACGCGGTCGCGGCGGTGGCACCGTAGGTGCCTGTTGCGTGTTTCGTGTTGCGTGACCGTCCCTGAGGCCACGCAACACGAACACGCACCACCTCATGACCGACCTCCTCCGCGAGTACCTCCCGACGGCGCCCGACCTCGGGCTCTACGTCGCGCCCGACATCCCGGCCGCGAAGCTCCGCGCCGCCCTCGCCGACTACGCGCCCGACGTGGACCCGGACGCCGTCGTGGCGCTCTACGACGCGACCCGCCTCGGCTCGGCCAAGGACGGGGCCGTGTTCTTGGCCGACCGGCTCGTGTTCCAGAACAACGACCTCCAGCCGGCGCGGACGGTCCGCTACGAGGACGTCGTCGGCGTGCGGGCGAAGCGGAAGCTGCTGGGGGGGCGGGAGGTCCAGATCGACCTCAACCGGGCGCGGGCGACGGTCACGGAGACGCTCGACTTCTCGGGCCAGCCCGGCGCGGCCGAGTACGTCGAGCGGTTTCTCCAGCAGGCCCTCGCGCTCGGCGCGCGCGCCGCGGCCCCGCCGCCCGACCCCACGGCGGGCGCCACCGACCGCCGGGCCGGCGAGGCCGC
>CAXRFJ010000170.1:0-2678 GCA_964229475.1 Rubrivirga sp. | reverse complement strand
CGACGCCGGCGGGCTCCGCGGCGCCGTCGAGCTGGCGCCCGGGACCTACGAGGTGTCCGGCACGCTCACCATCGAGGAGAGCGGCGTCGTGCTCCGCGGCGCCGGCGACGACGACGACCCCGCCACCAACACGGTCCTCGTCCGCAGCGGCGCGAACCAGGCGCCGGTCGTCTACGTCGGCCGCGCCGCCGCCGCGGGCGGCGACGCGCTCATCCGCCGCGTCCAGGGCCGCGCGCCGACGCTCATCGCCGACGCCGTCGTGCCGGTCGGCGCGGCCTCGTTCGACGTCGCCAACCCGGAGCGGCTGGCCGTCGGCCGGCCCGTGGTCGTGTACCACCCGGCGACGCTCGAGTGGCTCCAGGCCATCGACTTCGGCCAGACCGGCTCCGACCCGGACTGGCAGGTCGACCAGCACCCGATCGCGTTCGTCCGCACGGTCACGGCGATCGACGGCCCCACGGTCACGCTCGACGCGCCGGTCTTCTACGAGCTCGACCAGGCCCGCTCGCCCGCGTACCTCTACTGGCGGGACGACTCGAACCTGATCCGCGAGGTCGGGGTCGAGCGCCTGCGGATCGAGAGCGAGACGCGGAGCCCGACGGACGAGACGCAGGCCCAGAACGCGCTCGTGCTCGCGCTGGTCGAGGACGGGTGGGTGGACGGTGTGACGGCCCGGCACTTCTGGCTCGCGGGCGTGGCCGTCGAGAACTCGCGCTACGTGACGGTCCGCGACAGCCGGGCGCTCGACCCGCACTCGGTCGTGGAGGGCGGCCGGCGGTACAACTTCATGGTGGCGAAGTCGCAGCTCGTCCTGTTCGAGGGCAACGTCGCGACCGGCGCGCGGCACGCGTACGTGGGCAACGGGGAGTCGCTGGACTCGGGGATCGTCTTTCTCGACAACACCTCCGAGGACGCCTCGACGTCCAGCGAGGCGCACCGCCAGTGGGGGATGGGCTTCCTCTACGACAACCACGTCGAGGTGGGGTCGAGCGGCTCCAACACGAGCGACCGGCGGATCCACCTCGGCAACCGCGGGAGCTACGGCACCAGCCACGGCTGGGCCTGCGCGAACTGCGTCGTCTGGAACGCCGAGATGAACGGGGCGCTCGTGATCGTCGAGAAGCCGCCGACGGCCCAGAACTACGCCATCGGCGTGCAGGGGCAGGTCCGCGCCGACGGCCCGTTCCTCCGCAACACCGAGCCGTACATCGAGGGCGTCGACCGGCCCGGCCTCGAGCCGCGGTCGCTGTACCTCCGGCAGGTGCGGGACCGGATGCAGCCCGTCGCGGGCGAGGCGGCGCCGGCGTCGGGCGTCGGGCTCCTCGCCCCGTACCCGAACCCCGCGGCCGGGACCGTCCGCCTCGGGTTCCGGCTGGCGGAGCCCGCGGGCGTCCGCCTGAGCGTGGTCGACGCGCTCGGCCGCGAGGTCGTGGTCGCGGCGGACCGGGCGTTCGGCGCCGGGCGGCAGGAGGTGGCCGTCGCCACCGACCGGCTCGCGCCGGGCGCCTACCTTGTCCGCCTCCTCGCCGGCGGCGTCGCCGAGGCGGCCCGCTTCACCGTCGTCCGCTAGCCGTGCGCGCGCTCCTCCTCGTCGCGCTCGCGGCGGCATCCGGGGCCGCGGCGCAGGGCACGCTCGTGGCCACCGCGTCCGAGCTCCGCTCGGCGATCGCGGGCGCCCAGCCCGGCGACACCATCGCGATGGCGGACGGCGTCTGGACCGACGTCGACGTGGTCTTCCGCGCCGACGGCGCGGAGGGCGACTCGATCCGCCTCGTGGCCGAGACGCCCGGCGGCGTGGTCCTCGACGGCACCTCCTCGCTCCGCATCGCGGGCGACTACCTCGTGGTCGACGGCCTTCGCTTCGAGGGCGGCACGTCGTCGCGGAGCAGCCTCATCGCGTTCCGCGACGGCGCGAAGCAGGCCAACCACAGCCGGCTGACGAACACGACGGTCATCGACGTCCGCCCGGCCAGCCGGGCCGTGGACACGAAGTGGATCTCGCTCTACGGGACCCACAACCGCGTCGACCACACCTACCTCCGCGGCAAGACGAACGTGGGGACGACGCTCGTGGTCTGGCTCGAGAGCGGGGCGAGCGCGCGGCCCGTCTACCACCGGATCGACCACAACCACTTCGGGCCGCGCCCGCCGCTGGGCCAGAACGAGGGTGAGACGATCCGGATCGGGACGAGCGACACGTCGATGCAGGACGCGGTCGTGACCGTCGAGCGGAACCTGTTCGAGCGGTGCGACGGCGAGGCCGAGATCATCTCGGTCAAGAGCGGGGCCAACCTCATCCGCGCGAACACCTTCTTCCGGTCGCGCGGGTCGCTCACGCTCCGCCACGGGAACGGCTCGCGCGTCGAGGGCAACGTGTTCCTCGGCCAGCGGGTCGACGGGACGGGCGGCGTCCGGGTGGTCGGGGAGGACCACGTCGTGGTGAACAACTACTTCGGGCTCCTGGGCGGGACCGGCTTCCAGTCGGCCATCGCCCTCATGAACGGGGTCCCGGACTCGCCGCTGAACCGGTACGCCCAGGTCCGCAACGTCACGGTCGCCCACAACACGATCGTCCGCGCGGCCGACGCGCTCACGATCGGCGCCGGCGCCGACGCGGAGCGGACGCTCCCGCCCCCGGGCGTCCGCTTCCACAACAACGTGATCCTGTCGGAGGGCAC
>CAXRFJ010000169.1:0-5866 GCA_964229475.1 Rubrivirga sp. | reverse complement strand
CCAGCGCGCCGTCTGCGCCGCGATCCACGCCGCGCCCTGGAGGTTCGTCCGGCGGTACGTGTAGAGGACGCGGTCGAGGAGCGCCTCGGGGGGCGGCGCGCCCGCCAGCTGGGCGCCCTGGTCGACGCCGTCGAGCGGGAGCTCGGGCATCGCCGCCTCCGCGACGCCGAGGACGGTCGGGAGGACGTCGAGGTACCACACCGGGTGCTCCACCGTCCGGTGGCCCCACGCCGGGTACCACACGACCGACGGCACGCGGATGCCGCCCTCCAGCGCCTCGCCCTTGTCGCCCCGGAGCGGGCCGTTGCTCCCGCCGCCGTAGCCCGTGTGGGCGCCGTTGTCGGAGAGGACCCACACGAGCGTCGGCCGGCCCGAGGCGCGGACGGCCGCCCTCACCCGGCCGACCGCGCGGTCGAGCCGCGTCGTCATGGCCGCGAACGTCCGGCGGTCGCCGTCGAGGCCGGGGTAGAGGGCGAGGTCCTCGTCGAGCGCCTGGAGCGGGACGTGCGACGCCGTGAACGGGAGGTAGAGGAAGAGGGGCCCGTCCCGCGGCCTCGTCAGCACCTCGACGGCCTCGTCCGCGATGAGGTCCGTCGTGTAGCCGCTCCGCTCGTCGAGCTCGAACCCGCGCCACCAGTCGCGGCCCTCGGGCGTTTGCCGGGTGTGGTAGTTGGCGCCGCCGTAGCGGAGGCCGAGGAAGGTGTCGAACCCGTGGCGCGTCGGGTGCTGGTGGCACGCCCCGCCGAGGTGCCACTTCCCGACCATGGCCGTCTCGTAGCCCGCGTCGCCGAGCGCCTCCGCCAGCGTCGTCTCCGCGGCCGGCATCCCGACCGTGTCGGCCCGGCTCAGCGCCTCGTTCAGCCGCATCCGCACGCCGTAGCGGCCGGTGAGGAGGCCCGCGCGCGACGGCGTGCACTGCGACGCCGTGTAGAACCGGTCGAGCACGACGCCCTCGGCCGCCAGCCGGTCGAGGTGGGGCGTCTGGATCTCGGAGCCGAGGTAGCCCACGTCCCCGATGCCGACGTCGTCGGCCACGATGAGGACCACGTCGGGCGCCTGGGCGCGGGCGGCCACGGCGAGCCCCAGCAGGAGCGCGCCGGTGCGCAGCAGGGCGGCGGGGCGGCTCCGCACCGGGCTAGCGCGCCACCACGACGGCCGCCGACGCCGAGGCGCCGGCGGCCGTCGCGCGGACGACGTAGACCCCCGACGGGAGCCCGCCCGCCCGGACCGGCACCGCGCGCCGTCCCCCCGCCTCGACGGTCCCCTGGAACAGCGTCCGCACGCGGCGGCCGAGCAGGTCGACGAGGTCGACGCGGACCTCGCGGAACCGGTCGGTCTCGATGCGGATGGCGCTCTCGTCGCGCAGCGGGTTGGGCCCGACGCGGAGCGAGAGGCCGTCGGGCGGCGGGCCGGGCGGCGTGGTGAGGATCCCCGAGCACTCGGCGAGGTCCGGCGGCCGGTCGATCGTGAGCGTCTCGTCGTGGGTGGCGCCCGGCAGCGTGAGCGACGTGAAGGCGATCGCCTGGGCCCGCATCTCGGCCACGCGGGCGCGGTAGGCCCGGCTGCTGTCGGCCTGCTCGTAGGGGTCGAGGTCGATCCGGAACAGGTCGACGACGGCCCGGTCCGGGAGGAGGTGCTCGACGTACTTCCAGGTCGCGGTCTGGGCCGCGAGCCAGTAGCCGTCGGTGCCGGTCCGGCGGTACGAGAAGAGCGTCCGCGAGAAGAGCGACGGGTCGGGCGGAGCGCCGGCGAACGTCGGGCCCAGGTCGGCCCCGTCGAGCGGCTGGGCCGGCGCGGGCGGGTCCGAGAGGAGGCCGAGGACGGTCGGGAGGACGTCGAGGTACCACACGGGGTGCTCCACCGTCCGGGGCCCCCAGTCCGGGTACCACACGACCGACGGCACGCGGATGCCGCCCTCGAACGTCTGGCCCTTGCCGCCGGCGAGCCCGCCGTTGCTCCCGCCGAACGTCTCGACGGCCCCGTTGTCGGAGAGGAACCAGACGAGCGTCGGCCGGCCCGAGGCGCGGACGGCCGCCATCACCCGGCCGACCGCGCGGTCGAGCCCGGTGGTCATGGCCGCGAACGTCCGGTGCGGCTCCCCGACGCCGGGGTAGAGGGCGAGGTCCTCGGCGAGCGCCTGGAGCGGCGTGTGGGGCGCCGTGAACGGGAGGTAGAGGAAGAGCGGGCCGTCCCGCGGCCTCGTCAGCACCTCGACGGCCTCGTCCGCGATGAGGTCCGTCGTGTAGCCGCCCGTGTCGACGGGGGCCGCGTCGCGCCACCAGTCGGGCCCGACGACCGTGCGCCGCGTGAAGTAGTCGGCGCCGCCGCTGAGCAGGCCGACGAACGAGTCGAACCCCTGCTGGAGCGGGTGGTAGGGGCAGTCGTCGCCGAGGTGCCACTTCCCGACCATGGCCGTCTCGTAGCCCGCGTCGCCGAGGTACTCGGCGAGCGTGACCTCGGCGGGCGGGATCCCGAGCGTGTCGGAGTGCGAGACGGGCTCGTTGATCCCCATCCGGACCCCGTAGCGCCCGGTGAGGAGGCCGGCCCGCGACGGCGAGCACAGCGGCGAGACGTAGAACCGGTCGAGCCGGAGCCCCTCGGCCGCCAGCTGGTCGAGGTTCGGCGTCCGGATGCTCGACCCGTTGTAGCCGACGTCGCCGAAGCCGAGGTCGTCGGCCACGATGACCACGACGTCGGGCCCCGGCCCGTTGGCCTGCGCCACGGCGGGCGCGGCCGCGGCGGCGAGGGCGAAGAGGAGGGCGAAGACGGCGGCGCGCATGGGGGGCCAAACCTAGCCCAGCCGCCGGAAACGGGCGAGGCACCACGGCGGGGATCTTTGCCTACTACCCGGATCGTAGATTCGCCGCCATGCGCCCCGCCCTCCCCCTCCTCGCTGCCCTCACGCTCGGCCTCGCCGCCTGCGCGGGCGCCGCCCGCCTCGCCCGCGCCGACCTCGTCGGGACGACGTGGCGGGAGGTCTGCCCGGCCCCCGAGATCGCCACGGCCTACGTCCTCCTCCGCCCCGACGGCCTCATGGCGTGGAGCTACGAGCACCCCGACTCGGTCCGCGTCGACACGGTCCACTCGTGGGCCGTCGAGGACGGCGCGCTCCTGCTCCGGTGGAACCTCGGGAGCGCGACCTCGCGCTACCCGGCCGGCCCGGCGCCGCACCGCCTCGAGGCCGACTCGTCGACGTTCTGCCTGGGCGAGCGGCCCGGGCTCGACCGCGTCCGGTAGCCCCGCCCACCTCGGGGAGACTCCCGAGGCGGGGGCGGTCGCCGGGGGGCGTAACTCCGCCCCGTGTTGCCTCGTCCGCGCAGCGCGCGGCGGGCCCGGTGCATTTCGCCGGTTTCCCACGGGCTGCCCCTCCCCGGGCCGCCAGCTTCCCGACGCCGGCCCCCCTCTGTCGTCCCCCCCGACCGGATGCCCTCTCCGACGCTCCTCCGGCTCCGACGCCTGCTCTGCCTCGCCCTCGCCGTGCTCGCCGGCGGCGCCTCGGCCCAGCCGGCCACGCTCAACGGCTACGTCCGCGACGCCGGCTCGGGCGAGACGCTCATCCAGGCGACCGTCCGCGTCGACGGGACCGGGCGCGGGGCGGCGACCAACGTCCAGGGGTTCTACACGCTGGGCGGGCTCGGGGCGGGCGAGGTCACGGTCGTCGTGAGCTACGTCGGCTACGAGACCGTCCGCGAGACCGTGACGCTGGCGGCCGGCGAGACGCGGCGGCTCGACCTCGACCTCCCGCCCGAGGGCCTGACGTCCGACGAGGTCGTCGTCGAGGCCGAGGAGCCCATCGAGGAGGAGCGCGCGCCGGGCACGCAGAACGTGTCGATCGACCTCGTCGAGGCGCTCCCGACCGTCTTCGAGCCCGACCTTTTCCGCTCGATCCAGCTGTTGCCCGGCGTCAAGGCCTCGTCCGACTTCTCGTCGGCCCTCTACATCCGCGGCGGGTCGCCGGACCAGACGCTGATCCTGCTCGACGGGACGACGGTCTACAACCCGACCCACTTTTTCGGCTTCTTCTCGACGTTCAACACGGAGGCCATCAAGGACGTCCGCCTCTACAAGGGCGCGTACCCGAGCACCTACGGCGGCCGCCTCGGGAGCGTCGTCGACATCTACAACCGCGACGGCAACCGGAACGAGACGCACGGCTCGCTGACGGCCGGCATCCTCGCGAGCCGCGTCGGCGTCGAGGGCCCGCTGCCCGGCGTGAGCGGGTCGTACTCGCTCAACGCCCGCCGGAGCACGCTCGAGCCGCTCCTCGCCGTCCTCCGCGAGAACCTGGACCAGGACGGCATCCCGGAGAGCTTCTACTTCTACGACCTCAACGGCAAGGTCGGCGTCGACCTCAGCCCCAACGACCGCGTGTCGCTGGCTGCCTACGCCGGGCGCGACCAGGTCGTGGTCCCCTTCGGCGACGACGCCCGGTTCGACCTCGACTACGGCAACCGGACGGCCTCGCTGGCCTACAACCGCGTGCTCTCGGGGACGGCCTTCGCGCAGGCCCGTCTGACCGCCAGCCGCTACTTCAGCTACCCCGTCGGGTCGTTCGCCGAGACCGAGTTCCGGCGGCCCAACACGCTCACCGACTACTCCGGCCGGCTCGACGTGGAGTGGCTCCCGAACCAGACGGTCGAGGCCCGGGCCGGCGTCTGGGGCGGGCTCTTGAACCTGGGCCTGGAGAGCTCGTTCAACGAGAGCGTCCAGACGGCCTACTCGAACCCGTCGCGCTACGGCTCGGGCTACGTCCAGGGCCGGCTCCGGCCGGGCGGCGGGTGGATCCTCACGGGCGGCCTCCGCGCCGAGTACTTCCGGAGCGTGACCGACGACCTCACCGACGCCGTCGACCCCGAGCCGTCGGCCTACCTCCGCGTCTCGCCGCAGGTCCAGGTCGAGCGGACGTTCGGCGAGAACCTCGTCGTCCAGGCCGCGGCCGGGCGGTACCACCAGTTCCTCTCGCTCATCTCGAACGAGTCGTTCTCGGGCTTCGACACGTGGGTCACGACGGGCGTCGGCGTGCCGCCGCAGGCGAGCGAGCAGGTCGTGCTCGGCGTCAAGACGAACCTCGGCGAGGCCTACCGCCTCGACGTCGAGGTCTACGGGCGGACGCTCCGCGACCTGTTCGACATCGACCCGAACAACCAGGACGTGGCCGGGCTGAGCTACCGCGAGCTGTTCCGGTTCGGCGAGGGCTACGCCTACGGCGCCGAGTTCCTCCTCGAGAAGGGGCTGGGCCGGCTGACCGGCCTCGTGAGCTACACGATCGGCTCGACGCGGCGGCGCTACCCGGACCTCCAGCAGTTCTCGGAGACGTTCCCGCCGAAGTACGACCGGCTCCACGACCTGACGGTCGTCGCCCAGTACGCCCTCGGGCGCGGCTGGGAGGCGACGGCCGCCGGCTCGTACGCGACGGGCCAGGCCTACACGGTCCCGAGCGGGCGCTACGAGGTCCCCGGCTTCCCCTTCGGCGGCGGGACGCTCAACGGGCTCTACGTCAACGGACTCAACACGTCGCGCCTGCCGCCCTACCACCGCGTCGACGTCGGCGCGACGAAGCGGGGCCGCTGGTCGTTCGCCGACTACGAGCTCCAGCTCCAGCTCGTCAACGTCTACAACCGCCGGAACCTGTGGTTCTTCGTCTACGACTTCGACGAGAACCCGGTCGAGGTCACCGAGGTGCGCCAGCTCCCGGTCCTTCCGAACGTGTCCCTCTCACTGGCCTTCTGAGTTCGGAGTGGGGAGTTCAGAGTTCGGAGTGGATCTCCTCCGGCGCCCATCGAGCTCCGCACTCTGAACCCCGAACTCTGAACCCCGAACTCTGAACCCCGAACTCTGAACCCCGAACTCTGAACCCCGAACTCTG
>CAXRFJ010000168.1:0-6090 GCA_964229475.1 Rubrivirga sp. | reverse complement strand
CGAGTGAGCCGAGCGCGGCGTGGCGGCTCCGATCCCCGGCGGCGCTCCGCCCCCCTGGGGCCGAGCGTTCGCGTAATCATCGTCGTCGTCAGCCCCGCGGTCGGGCGGGGCGAGCGGCGATGGGGTGGGGTCGGGGCCGGCATGGCGAGGAAGCTAGCGGGGCGCCCCGCCCGCGGCAACCGACGGGAGGGGGCCGCGACGGCCCGAAGCGCTTCCAATCCGGAAAAAGCGGCCGGACGGGTACGCCGGCTCCCCATTCCCGCCCTCCGTTCGGCGCGGGGTGCCCGGCCGCCTAGGTTCGCGTGTCGTCCTCTCTCCCCCTCCATGGACCGCTCCCGGGCCCTCACGGCGTTGTCCGCCTCGCTCCGCGCCGTGGCGGCGCGCGTGGCCCGGCTGGAGGCGAGCCAGTGGGAGAGCGCGTTCCCGAGCCGCACGTTCGGGGCCGGCCTCCGCCGCGTCCGCGCCGACCTCGGGCGGCTGCTCGTCCAGGTCGACGCCCTCCGCCGGACCGACGGCGGCGACCGTCCCGAGGCGCCGTAGCGAAACGCCCGTCCGGCCCCCCGTCCCCGGGTGAAACGAACCGGGAGGGCCGCCGGCGCGGGGCCGGCCGCGGTCCGTTTGGGGGGGCGAGATGGGACGGCGGCTCTCCATCCCCCGGCCCCGATCCGCGAGACGGGCCCCCGGGCGGGCACCGGCACGCCGTTCGCCGGACGCCGCGCACGTCTCCTTTCCCCACGCACCCATGGGACAGCAGCAGCTCCTCCTCCTCGTTCTCACGGTCGTCATCGTCGGCCTCGCCGTCGTCATCGGGATCGAGGCCTTCGACGAGAACGAGCGGAAGTCGCGGCTCGACACGATGGCCAACGAGGCCGTCCGGATCGCGGCCGAGGCCCAGGCCTGGAGCCTCAAGTCGCCCGTGTTCAGCGGGCCCGAGGAGGGCGAGGGCTTCGCCGAGCTCTCGTTCGCCCGGCTCGGCTACGTCGCCGACGCCGAGAACGTCTACACGACGCCGAACGGCCAGTACGCCTTCACGACCACCGACGCCGGCTGCGCCCGCCTCATCGGGGTCGACGCCGACTACGACCTCACCGGCGGCGACCCGGCCGACGTCGACCTCTACGTCCAGCTCGTCGTGACGGGCCCGGGCCCAGACGACCTCCAGATGTCGACGGACGGGACGACGATCTCCTGCTGAGCCCCCTCCTGCCGAGGCTCCGCGGCAGGCGCGGCGGCCCGCTGGCGCCCGGCGTCGGCGGGCCGCTCGCGTGGGGGCCTCCCCCGCGGAGCCGCCGAGGCGGGGCTACTCGAGCTCGTCGCGGCGGTCGCGGAGCGTCTTGTTGAGCAGCGCGCGGGCCCGGAAGATGTGGGCCTTGACCGTCCCCAGCGGGAGGTCGAGCTCGGTCGCGATCTCGTCGTAGGCCATCTCCTCCTGGTGCCGCATCACGATCACGCGGTGGTACTTGGGCGGGAGGGCCTCGATGGCCTCGCGGAGGATCGCGTTGCGCTGGTCGCGGACGACGGCCTTGTCCGGCCGGTACGTCGAGTCGGGCAGCTCCATCTGGAGCTCGCCGTCGCGCGTCTGGATCGGCTTGTCGATCGAGCGCGTCGGGAGCTTCTTCTTGCGGATGTAGTCGATCGTGTGGTTCGTCGCGATCCGGTAGAGCCACGTCGAGAACGCGTAGTCCGGGTTGTAGCTCTCGATGCTCCCGAAGGCCTTGACGAACGCCTCCTGCACGAGGTCGTCGACCTGCTGCTGGTCGCGGACCATCTTCCCGACGTGCCGCCGGAGCGGCCCCTGGTACTTGCCCACGAGCCGCTCGTAGGCCCGCTGGTCGCCGGCGAGGGCCTCCCGGACCGTCGCGCGGTCCTCCTCGGAGGAGGCGGACGGGGGGGCGGACGACGGCTGGGACATGGCGGACGGGGGCGACGCCCCAAGCTAGCGCCAGTCGCCCCCGCTCGGCAGGCGCTCCGGGGGCCTTACTCGGCCTCGACCCAGAAGGCGTCGGTCGGCTCGTCGTAGTTGTAGCCGGCCATCCGGCGCGGCGTCAGGTACTCGTAGCGCGGCTCGTAGTCCATCGCGCTCCGCGGGTGCGGCACGATCGTCCCGTCGCCGGCCTCGAAGGCGAACGTCCGGATGAGCCCGCCGTCGCCGTGGCGCCGGACCTCGAGCGTGTAACGCCCCGGCGTGAGGTCGGAGAGACGGAAGTCCCGGAGCGTGGCCCGCTCGCGCTGGTCGTACGGGACGAGGTGGTCGCTCACCATCCACCAGGCGCCGCGCTCCATCGTGTCGCTCGGGCGGTAGTGCTGCGACGCCGCGACGGGCGTGCCCTCCCGGAGGAGCGTGAACGTCGAGCCGGGCACGTTGCGCGGCGCGGCCTCGCTGGCCTCCTCCGGCCGGATCCACGTCGTGAACCGGAGCGGCTCGTCGGGCGCGTCGATCTCCTGCTCGAACACGCCGAGCCGCTCCCACGGTCCGTCGTAGTAGGTCGTCGTGCCGGGGTCGAACGGGTCGCCGCTCTCCTCGACGCGGACGGAGAACGGGAGCCGCCCGACGACGTCGCCGAGGAGCACGAAGTCGAGGAGGTAGTCGCCCGGCGCCAGCGGCCCGGCCGACTCGGGGCGGCTCAGCGTCCGGAAGCGGAGGAAGACGTCGGAGTCGGTCTCCAAGAACGGGCCGAGGTCGTGCCTCATGACCACCTCTCCGGCGGTCGTCCGGACGTAGTAGGCGCCGTCGGGCTCGCCGTCGTCGTAGCCGACCCGCTCGAGGCCGGGCGGCGGGAACATCAGGATGTCCTGGAGCGCGTCGACGCGGACCTCGTCGTCGAACTGCTGGTTGAGGAACCGGAAGTAGTCGAGCGTCGGGGCGGGCCGGCCGTCGCGCGTGGCCGGCGACGGCGCGTCGATGGGCGGCTGCGCGTGAACGGCGGAAGCGAGGACGACGAGGGCGACGAGACGGCGCATGCGGTCGGAGGGGAGCTCGCCCCTTCCTCCGGAGTGCCCGCCTCGGCAGGCTCACCGAGGCGGCCGGTCCCGCGTCCGTTCGAACCGCCGGCCGAACGACGGCGGAAACAAAAAGAGGCCGTACGGCTCCTGGCCCTCTTTGTCGAGCGACTGGTGGTGCCGGCCATGCGCCCGTTTGATCGCCTGCGCCGCCGGGACGCCCGTCTTTTTTGGCCCGAGCCGGCCGTGCGCGTAGAGGTCGTGGAGGACGAAGTAGAGCACGCCGTAGACCGCGATTCCGACGCCGAGCGGCAGCGCCGTGCTCGCGAGCGGGTCGGCGCGGCCGGCCCAGATCAGCCCGACGGAGAGCGCGCCCCAGGCGACGGCGAACAGGTCGTTCCACTCGAGGCCGTCGCCGTGGCCGTGGGCCGGGTCGTGGTGCGTCCGGTGCATCCGCCACAGCGGCCCGTGGAGGAGCCACCGGTGGAGGACGTACGACGCGACCTCCATGGCGGCAAAGGCGGCGAGCGTGAGCAGAGCGAAGCGGAGCACGGGTCCGGAGCGGGCGCGCCCCGAACCTAGCGAGCCCTCACCGCGCGACCGTCAGGGGACGCACCACGCGCGCGCCGCCGGCCTCGACGACGGCGAGGTACGTCCCGGCCGCGAGGCCCTCCGCCTCGACGCCGAGGCGGGCGGTGCCGGCGGGCAGGAGCCCGTCGTGGAGCGTCGCCACCGTCCGCCCGAGCGCGTCCACGAGGCGGACGCGGGCCGGGCCGGCCGCGGCCAGCGTGACGGCCACCTCGCCCCCACCGCGGAGCGGGTTCGGCGCGACGGCGACGGCGACGGACGCGTCCGGCGGCGGGCCGGCCGCGGCGCCGTTGACCTCGACCGCCCAGAGCCCGCTCGGCGAGCCGAACTCCGCCACGAAGATGGTCCGCGCGCCGTCGAGGGCGGTGTCGATGGGGTTGCGGAAGCCGCTGACCAGCCGCCGCGCCTCGATCGTCTCGCGCGCGTCGTCGATGCCGAGGCAGAGGAGGTCCTCGCCCGTGTCCTCGAACGGGACGAGGAGCGAGCCGCTGCCGTCCTCGCCGTCGGTCCAACTCAGCACGACCGCGTCGCAGCCGAGTTGATCGATGGTGAAGATGCCGGTCCCGGCCGGGACGAACGCCAGCCCGAGGGGCGAGCGGTGCGGCGTGAACGTCGTCGCCGCCATCCCCATCTCGGACGCGTCGACGATGGTGCCGTCCGGCTGGCGGACCTCGTCGGCGTCGGGGCCAACGTTGCGGAGCGGGTCGGTGACGGTGACGCCGGCCGGCGGGGCGGGGTAGGCCGGGTCGTCGTGGAAGTCGCCGTTCTGGTAGCCGCCGGCGGTCGGCTGGAGGAGCGGGTCGGCGTCGGGGTCGTAGCCGGGGAATTGCTGGGGCGTGTCGTGGGTGCCCATCCGCCAGGGGAAGCCGTAGTGGTGGCCCTCGCGGAGCCAGTTGAGCTCTTCGCCGTCGTCGCGCTCGCCCGAGTTCTCGACGCCGAACAGCTCGCCGTCGGGCGCGAACGCCAGCCCGAAGCTGTTGCGCGTGCCGTCGGCGAAGAGGAACCCGCTCGCCGCCAGCGCGGCCGAGTCGGCGGGGATGACGAGGTCGGTGCCGTCGGCCGGCACGCGGAAGATGGCCGACGTGAGCGGGACCTCGCGGAGGCCGGGGAACGTGCCGTCGGCGTCCTGGACCTCGCCGTGGTCCGTCCGCGAGCCGCTGTTGACGGCGAGCCACTCGCCGCTGGGGTGGACGGCCACGGCGCTCACGCTGTGGTCGAAGGCCGTCCGCCCGAGCGGGTACGGCTCGGTCTCGGCGACGGTCGTCCACACGCGCCCGCCGCCCTCGGCGCGCCCGCGGCGGAGGACGCCGACGTTCAGGGTCTCCGTCGTCCGGCTGCCGACGAGGTAGACCGTCCCATCCGGCCCGATGTCGATCCCGAACGGCCGGAAGCCCGCGCCCTGCTCCGCCGCCGCGGCCACGAGCTCGATGGGGCCCTCCGGCGCGACGGGCTTCCGGTACAGGTCGCCGCCGTAGGTCAACACGTAGACGGCGTGCTCGATCGGCTCGTACGCGATCCCGACCGGCGTCTCGGGGAGCGTGTCGACGAGGTAGACGTAGACCGCGTCGTGCTCGGTCGGCTGGGCGGCGAGCGGCGCGGCCAGCATGGCGACGAGAACGAGCGGGAGTGTGTGACGGAGCATGGGGTCGGAGACGAGGGACGATGAGCATACGGGACCGTGCGGGCGGGCCGCGCCGTAGAAACCCCTACCCTCCGCCGCCCCGCCCGTGCCCGACGTCCTCGCCGCCGACCTCCGGACCCTCGCGGATGCCCTGCTGGCGCTGGCGCTCGGCGGCGTCGTCGGGTGGGAGCGCGAGCGGAAGCACAAGGGGGCCGGCTTCCGCACGATGATGCTCGTGTCGTTCGCCTCGTTCCTGTTCGTCGAGGTCAGCATCGCGGCGGGGACGCTCGCGGGCGCCGCGCCCGGCGACGCGCTCCAGTCCGATCCCGTCCGCGCCATCCAGGCGATCGCGGCCGGGCTCGGGTTCCTCGGCGCCGGCCTCGTCTGGCGCGACGACGACCGGACGCGCGGGCTCACGACGGCCGCCTCGCTCCTCGTCGTCTCGCCCATCGGGATCGCCGTCGCGCTCGGGCACTACGCCCTCGCGGTCGGGTCGGCCGTCCTCCTCGTGCTCGTCCTCGGCTCCGCCGAGCGCGTCGAGCGCTTCGCCCAGCGATGACCCGCGACGAGCTCCCCGACGGCTTCGGCCGGGCCGACATCCCGGACGACAACGACGCGCTGCTGGCGGAGTGCGACGTGGAGACGCTCTCGGGCAACACGAAGGGCGGCCAGCGGGCCAACAAGGTCGAGACGGCCGTCCGCCTGACGCACCGCCCGAGCGGGACCGTCGTCAACGAGCGGAGCTCGCGGAGCCAGTTCCGCAACAAGGCCCTCGCGCTCCAGGAGCTCCGGCGGCGGCTGGAGGAGGCGACCGCGCCCCAGAAGGCCCGCAAGAAGACGCGGCCGACGAAGGCGTCGAAGCGGCGGCGCCTCGAGGCCAAGCGCCAGCGGGCCGAGAAGAAGGCGCTCCGGAAGCCGCCCAAGCTCCCGCCGCGCTAGCG
>CAXRFJ010000167.1:0-3049 GCA_964229475.1 Rubrivirga sp. | reverse complement strand
GCGGGCGGGCGTTCGACGTCGTCGTGACCGTGTGCGACCACGCCCGCGAGGCGTGCCCGTACGTCCCGGCCCGGGAGCGCGCCCTCCACCGCTCGTTCCGCGACCCGTCCGCCGTCGACGGCACCGACGACGACCGGCGGGCCGCCTTCCGCGCCGTCCGCGACGAGATCGCGGCGTGGATCGACGCCGAGTTCGGCCCATGACCCGGCCGCTCTCCCCCGCCGCCGCGGCCGACTGGCCCGCGGTCCGCGCGCTCCTCGACGCCGCGCGCCTCCCCACCGCGGACCTGGAGGAGGGGCGCCCCGACCGGTTTCTGATCGCCCGCGACGGCGACGCCGTCGTCGGCTGCGTGGCCGTCGAGCCGTACGGCGACGCCGGCCTCCTCCGCTCGCTCGCCGTCTCGGCAGGGGCGCGCGGCGCCGGCCTCGGCGGGCGCCTGGTCGAGGCGGCCGAGGCGCGGGCACGCGGCGCCGGTCTCCGGCGCCTCGTCCTGCTCACGACGACCGCCGCGCCGTTTTTCGAGGCGCGCGGCTGGGCGCCGCTCGACCGCGCCGACGTGCCCGAAGCGGTCCGCCGGTCGAGCGAGTTCACGTCGACCTGCCCCGCCTCGGCGGCCTGCTTGGGCAAATCCCTGGCCCCCCGAGACGCGGGGGCACCGAGCCGCGGCCGGGGCCGTTGACTCCCCCAACGCTCCCCATCGCCATGCGCACGCTCGTCGCCGCCGCGGCCCTCGCCCTGACCCTCAGCGCCTGCACCAACGCCTCCATCGCGGAGGCCTACGGGCTCCCCGACCCGTTCGAGTGGACCTACTTCCGTGGGGAGGCCGCCGACGTCGTCGCCGCCATCGACGACTCGTTCGACCAGACCGGCATCCGCGTCGAGTCGATCCGCAACGAGGCCGACGGCGTCGTGCTGACGATCTCGGGCGCCTCCGGCCGGGCCGCCTTCCGCCAGATCCTCGTCCAGCCGACCGACGTCGAGGACTACGAGGCCCGCGCGCAGATCTACCCGGAGCGCGACCCGCTGCCGCGCTGGCTCGAGGCCCAGGTGTCGGGGCGGATCTAACGCCGCGGAGGCCGGCCGCCGCCGTATCGTAGGCCGATGCCCGCCCCCCGCCGCTGGGCGCTCGCGGCGCTGGTGCTCGTCGCCGGCTGCCGGAGCGCGTCGCCCCCGTCCGTGTCCGAGTTCGCCCCGCTCGCCGAGGCCGTCGAGGGCGTCCTCGCGCGCTACCCCTCGGCGACCGTCGCCGTCGTCGTCCGCCGCGCCGCGCCCGGCGACACCGTCGCCTACGCCCGCAACGCCGACCGCCCGTTCCACGCGGCCTCGACGATGAAGGTGCCGGTCATGATCGAGGCGTTCCGCCAGGTCGAGGCCGGCCGCCGCGCGTGGGCCGACCCCGTCCGCGTCGAGAACCGGTTCCGCTCGATCGTCGACGGCTCCGAGTACGCCATCACCGACGACTCCGACGACGCGCTCTACGAGGCGCTCGGCCAGGACGTCCCGTTCCGCGACCTCGTCGAGCGCGCCATCACGACGTCCTCGAACCTCGCCACGAACCTCCTCATCGACCGCCTCACGGCCGACTCCGTGCAGGCCACGGCCGTCCGCCTCGGGGCGCCCGGGATGCGCGTGCTGCGGGGCGTCGAGGACCTGAAGGCGTTCGAGGCCGGCCTCAGCAACCGGACCACGGCCGCCGCCCTCGCGGCGCTGATGGAGGCCCTCCGCGACGGCCGCGCCGTCTCCCCCGCGGCCGACGCCGCCATGCTCGACGTCCTCGACGACCAGGCGTTCAACGAGATGATCCCGGCCGACCTCCCCGACGGCACGCGCGTGGCCCACAAGACGGGCGAGATCACCGAGGTCCACCACGACGCCGCCATCGTGTACCCCGAGCGCGCCGCACCCTACGTCCTCGTGATCCTGACGGAGGGGCTCGCCGACAAGGCCGAGTCCGCCCGCCTCGGCGCCGAGGTCAGCCGGGCCGTCTACGACGTCCTCGTCGGCGACTGATCATCCGCCCGGCACCGTAGGGGCACGCCGCTGGCGTGCCCGATACGACCCCCGAGGCGGGACGCGCTAGATCAGAACGAGCCCGAGCCCGCCGATGGCGAAGCAGTAGTACGCGAAGTACTGGAGCGACTGGCGCTGGACGAGCACCTGGACCGCCCGGATCGCGAACACCCCCGACGCGAACGCCACGAGCGTCCCGACCGCGAGGGGCACGGCGCCGACCGTCATCCCGACCTCCAGCATGTCGAGCGTCTTGAGCAGCGTCGCGCCGAGGACGACGGGGAGCAGCATCAGGAACGAGAAGTCCGCCGCCTCCTTCCGGTCGACGTTGAGGTAGATGGCCGTGCAGATGGTCGAGCCCGAGCGGCTGATGCCGGGGATGAGCGCGCACGTCTGGGCGATGCCCACGAGGAGCGCCTTGCCCGGCGAGAGGACGCCGTCGGGGTCCGGCCGGAGCCGCGTGAGCAGGAGCAGCACGCCCGTCACGAGGAGCGCGACGCAGACCGCGCGCGGGTCGCCGAAGAGCGCCTCCAGCCGCTCCTCGAACAGGACGTAGCCGAGGAACGTGGGCACCATCGTGAGGAGGACGTAGAGCGCCACGCGGAGCGACGGGACCGGCCCGCCCGACCGCTGCGGCGCGTAGTCGATCTCGTCGCCGCGCGCCCGCTCGATGGGCCCGGGCCGGACGGCCTCCCTCCACGCCCCGACGTTCGCGAGGGCGCCGGCGGCGTCGCGGAGGATGCGCCAGATCCGGTGCCGGTAGACGACGAGGATCGAGAGGGCCGTCCCGAAGTGGACGAACACCTCGAACGTGACGTCGTCGGCCGCGCCGGTGTCGAGCCCGAGCACGTACTCGCCGAGGACGAGGTGGCCGGAGGACGAGATCGGGAGGAACTCGGCGAGGCCCTGGACGAGGCCGAGGAGGGCGGCTTGCCACCAGGTCATGGGGCGAGGGGCTGGGGAGAGGGGCCGCCCAAGCTACGGGCGGGCCGCGCCGGCCGGCCGGCCCCCCGTGGCGGGGGGGCCGGGGCGGCGCGGG
>CAXRFJ010000166.1:0-6635 GCA_964229475.1 Rubrivirga sp. | reverse complement strand
GGTCGCCGTCTTCGCCGGCCCGCTCCCAGATCCCGCGGAGGTCGGTCATGACGCGGACGGCCTCCCTCACGCGGGCCGCGTCCTCGGCCGGGTCGCCGGCCCGGACCGCGGAGAGCTCGCGCCGGAGCCGCTCGACCTCGGCGTCGTATCGGGCGCTCATCCTTCGGAACGCGTCGCGGTCGAGGTCGCCGTCGGCGTACCGGTCCTCGACGCGGTCGCGGCGCTGCTCGGCCTCCTCGAGCTGGGCGCCGAGGCGGGACCGACGACGACTGGCCGCGGCGCGGCCCTCCGTCTCGGCCTCCTCCGCGACGGCCACCGCCAGCGCCCGCGCGGCCGGCGAGATCTGGACGCGGCCGAGGTGGGCCCCCATCGCCTCGTGGACGGCCCCGGCGCGGTGGCGGTACTTGAACCGGTCGGGCGCCGGCTCGGCCCGGTGCCGATGGCACGTGTAGTAGGTGTAGGTCCGGCTCCGGCCCCTCGAGACGTCCGTCGTGACGGGGAGCCCGCACCGGGGGCACAGGAGGACGCCTCGGAGCGGGAACCGGAGGTCGGGGCCCCTCTCCCCTCGCCGGCGGCGGTCGGCGCGGTCCGGGTCGAACCGGCGCTGGACGCGGGCGAACGTGAGCTCGGGGACGATCGGCTCGTGGAGCGCGGCGACGTCCTCCTCGGGCTCGCCCATCTCGGGCCACGCCTCGACCGTGATCCGGCCGACGTAGACCTCGTCCTGGAGGAGCCTGTAGAACCGGCTCCGCGCGACGTCGAGCCCGTTCTGGCGGGCGCGCCGGTAGACCTCGGCGATGGGGAGGTGCCCGTCGGCGGCGAGTTCGAAGGCCGCGGCCACGAGCGGGGCCTTCTCCTCGTCGGGGACGATGACGGGCCGGTCGTCGGCGTCGCGGGCGTTCCGGTACCCGACCGGGGCCCCGCCCATCCACCGGCCCTCGCGCATGGCCCGACGCATCCCGCGGCGGACGTTGATCGAGCGCTGGCGGTTCTCGACCTCGGCCGTGGCCAGGGGGATGAGGACCTGGAAGAGGCTCGTCGGGTTGGCGTAGTCGACGAGCTGGGTCACGGCCTGGACCTCGACGCCGAACCCGCGGAGCTGGGCGGAGACGAGGAGCGCCGACGCCGTGTCGCGGCCGAACCGGCTCCAGTCCTTGACGAGGACGAGGTCGGGGCCGCCCGAGGCCGGAGGGTTCGCCTCGACGGCGGCGACGAGGGACCGCCAGCCGGGCCGGCGCGTGAAGCTGGCGCCGACCTCGTCGGACGCCTTCGCACTCTTGTCGTCGACGAACGTGGCGGCGACGGCGACGCCGGACCGGCCGGCCCAGCTCGTCAGGAGCGCCCGCTGGTCCTCGACGGAGTACCCGTGCTCGGCCTGGTCCTGGGTCGAGACGCGGAGGTAGAGGTAGGCCTGTCGGCCGGCGAAGTCGAACGGGTTGCGTCGCACGGGTGGGGAGCCCCTTCGGGCCGGGGGGTGACGGACCGGAAGAAACGGAGGAGCGCGTCGGCCTCCTCGAGAGTGTACGCCTCGCCCGTGCCGGCCCGGAGGGCGGCCGCGTTGAGGACCTGCTGGGCGCGGGCGGCGGTCACTACGAGAACCGGGGGTAGCGGAGCACGAGCCCTCGCCGCTGGACCTTGTGGACGACGAACGGGGTCTGCCCCACGGTGACCTCCTGGCCCTCGCGGAACGGCTCGGAGACGAGGCGCGGCGCGCCGGGCGAGCCGGGGCGAACGAGCCGGCGGTAGAGGTCCGCGGCCGGGTCCGCGTCCCCGGCGTCGCCGTCGACGTCGAGCGTCCGGAGCTCGCGCTGGAGCGTGGCGAGCTGGCCCTCGAGGACGAGCCGGCGCATCCGGCGCTCCCTCTCCTCCTGCTCCCCGGCGGCCTCGCGCCGCTGCCGGCAGATCGGGTCGGCCTCGACCAGCTCGACCGACCGGACGGCGAACGCCGAGCGCATCTCGGCCGTGACCTCGACGACGTCGGGCGGACCGGCCGTGTAGCCCTCGGCCGCCAGCTTCGCCTCGAGCGCCGCCCGCTCCTCCGGGTCGAACGGCTTGCCTTGGGACAGGGAGTCCTCGACCGCCGAGGTGACGAACTCCTCGCGCGTCATCCCGCGCTCTTCGAGGTGGCGGGTGAGGTTGTACTCGTCGGTCCGCTCGTCGAGCTTGTCGGCGTACGCCTCGGCGAGGACGCGGGCCCGCTCGGGCGTGAGGTCGACGAACACGCGGTCGCCGACGTTCGGGACGTGGCCGGGCTGGTAGTCGTCGCGGCCGACGTGGCGGGCGCTGTTCCCCCACCTCGACGTGATGACGAACGGGGTCACGCCGTCGCGGCTGTTCCAGAGCCGCTCGGTCCGGCCGTTGACCTCGTCCTCGTAGGTCATGAGGCAGAACGCCTCGGCGTGGTGGCGACCGGCTTGGATGGCGGGGTAGCGCGACGCGGCGCGTTGTTCGGGGGAGATCATGGTCTATCCGGTGGGGAGCGAGCGGAGGGCGCGGGCCCGCTGGAGCCGCGCGTGGTAGAGCTCGAGGAGCTGGCCGGCCCGCTCGTGCTTGCCGGCGATGGCCGCGCGGACGGCGGCGAGGTGAAATGCCGAGGCCTCGGCCTCGAGGTGCGAGGCGGCCTCGAGGTCGTGGGCCGTGACGGCCGCGGGCGGGAAGCGGGCCTCGACGGTCATCCCTCCTCGTCGTAGGCGAGCACGGGGACGCCGTCGCGGTCGCGAGCGTCGGCGAGCTGGCGGCGGAGTTCTCGGATCTCGTCGCGCATGGCGAGCGGGTCGAGCTTCTCCGGGTTGCAGTAGGGGCAGACGAAGGCGTTGTGGTGGTTGTCGCCCATCGGGTGGAATCGGGCGTCGGCCACCTGCTCGCGGAGCGTCTCCGCCTCGGCGCCGAGGCGGGCGCACTCGGCCTCGGCCGCGAGGGCCCGGCGGCGCCAGCGGTCGCGGGACCGGTGGAGCGAGGTGAGCTCGCAGAGCTGGAGCTTGGCGAGCTGGCGGAGCTTCGTGCGCGTGCTCATGACGTCGCGGCTTTGAGCCGCTCCGGCGGCCAGTTCCGACGACCGGGATGAGACGAGCCGTCGGGCGCGTCGCCCCGCTTCATCAGGGCGTTGCACCGCCAGTACCCGCCGTCCCCGTCGCAGTCGCGGCATACCTCGTCGTCGGGGTCGAGGCAGCAGCACGTGTCCTCGAAGCAGTCGTGCTCGACGTAGCCCTCGCCGTGGCAGTGGTGGCAGTCCATCCAGTCGAGGGCCGCCCCGCAGGTCGGGCAGTCGGGCGGACGGTTGTCGATGTCGGCGTAGCTCATCAGTCGGTCTGGAGCGGGTGGTCGGGGAGCGTGGCCACGCCGTCGCCGGCGTAGGCCGTGAAGTCGCCCGGGTACAGACAGACCCGGGTGGGCTGGGCCGCCAGCGGGACCTCGGCGCCGGCCATCCGCTCCTCGGCGCTCGGCGGGTGGAACCGGCGCGGGAGGCGGGAGCAGTCGAGCCGGGCCTCGACGACGAGCCGGTAGGGCCCGAGGCCGGCGTGCTCGGCCGGCGTGGGCTCGACGCGGAGGACGGCGTACCGGCCCCTCCGGACGACGCGGCCGCACGGCATGGGGACGGGCTCGGGCACGTGGACGACGTCGCCGGGCTCGACCGGGCAGGCGGCGATCGGCGAGAGGAGGGTGAGCGCGCTCATTCGGGCACCTCGACCATGTCTAGGACGGAGTCGATCGTGCCGGCCGGCGGCGGGGCCTCCCCCCTCTCGCGCGACTTCCGGGCCGTCTCGACGCGCCGGGCGCGGGCGAGGACCGGGCACGTGCCCCAGTGGGGCTCGAGGCCGACGACGTCCTCGGGCGCCTTGGCCACGACGCGGCCGACGACCTTCTTCCGCCGCGTGAAGCGGACGACGAGCGAGCGCCGGCCGTCCCCGTTGAGCATGACCGGGTCGCACGGCATCAGCTTGCCGGAGTCGGCCATCTCGACGTAGGCGATCTCCTCGCCGCAGTGGCGGCACTCGGGCTTCCGCGTCCGGATCGGGTCGACCGTGGGCGGGGCGAACGGCGCGGGGCGGTGCGGGTCGTGGCGGTAGCTCATCGCGTCCCCTCGGCCGATGTGGCCAGGCGCCAGCCCCAGACGTCCTGCCCGGACGGCTTGAACCGGCACGGCCGACGCCGGCACTTCACGACGAGGCCCCGGTCGACGAGCTCCTTCCTGGCGGAGTTGATCGTCGATCGCCCGACCCCGAGCCACGCGGCGGCCTCGTAATCCGTGAGGTCGGGCCAGCACCGCCCGGACTGATCGGCGAGCTGGCCGGCGGCGGCGAGCCGGAAGTGGTCGAGCAGGCGGCCCACGACGGTCCCCGAGCGGATCGCGCGGTGGGTCCGGAGGGCGTCGGCCTTGGCGGACTGGGTGTTCACGCCGGGACCTCCGCCTCGGCGGGCTCGTCGAGGCGGGCGGCCTCGGCGGCACGGTTCACGACGCCGTTGTGCCGGCGCGAGAACGTGACGAGGTCCTCCATCTTCCCGCGCCCCTGGCGATCCATCTTCTCGCGGGCCTCGGCCTCCGCTCCGTCGGGCGTCTCGGCCGAGATCCCGAGGCCGATCCCGGTCTCGACGAGCATGGCGTTCCACCGGAGCGGCGCGTCGTCGGCCTCGTCGGACTGGAGGCGGGGGACGACGGCCCACTGGTAGCCCATGTACTCGAAGAACCGCTCGACGCCGATGTCCGTGTGGCCGGTGCCGAGGATCGACTTGGCCGTGGCCACGCCCTCGTAGGCGAGCGCGCGGACCTGGTAGGGCTCCAGTGCGACCGCCTCGGGCTCGTCGTCCGGTTCGGGCGCGAAGTCGACGACGCCGTCCCCGCGGACGCTCACGTAGATGTCGTGCCCGCCCTCGGCCTCGACGCGCCTGGCCAGCTCGGGCGAGCACGGGTACACACCCTCGATCTCCCATTCGCCGCGCCCGTGGTGCTCCGCCTCGGCGCGTGCCCGGTCGGGGTCGGCGCCGAGGCCGAGGACGATTGGGTGCCCCGCCTCGTCGGGCCCGATCGCGGCGTGCGTCAGCCGCTCCGGCTCGGGTTCCGCCTCGGGTGTGTCCGCGGACACGTCGGTTACTCCGACATCGGCGGTGTCGCTGGGCGACACGTCGGGGTCGGGCCACTCGACCTCGACGCCCCACGCCTCGGCCACATCCCGGGCAGACTGGAACGCCATCTCGGCCTGCGCGACGATCGCGAACGCGGCCCCGACCTGCCACCGGTGGGCGCCGACGGGGGTGCCGGCCTCGGCGTACGGGATGACGTGGTCGAGGACCTCGCGGGCGGGCTCCGGGACGGTCCGGAGGACGTCGCACACGGCGCGTTCCAAGGCCTGCCACTCGGCGGCCTCCTGAGCCTCCTGCGCGGCCAGCCGGTCCTGCTCCTCTTGGGAATTGAACGGGACCGGGTCGGCCCCCTCCCCCGCCGCCTCGCCGAGGCCGGCCGCCTCGGTGCTGTCGTTGGCCTGGTCGAACGGCGTCTCGCCGAGGGCCTCGGCCGCGCGCCGGAGCCCGGCCCCGCCGTCGTCGTAGCCGTCGTCCTGGTCAAGTACCGGATCGGGCGTTTCGGCCTCGTCACGCACGATCTCGGGCGCAGACGGCGCGTCCGGCTCGTCCTGGTCAAGTACCGCGTCGTCGAACATCTCCGGCTCCCGCTCGCGGCGCAGCGCGAGCGCCCGCGTCTCGACCTCGGCGACGAACGCCTCGACCTCGTCGCGGAGGTCGGCCGCGCTGTCGTACTCGACGGCGGCCGCAGCGAGGGCCGAGAGCGACGTGAGCCGGTTCCAGACCGAGCGGTACGCCTCGCGGTTGTCGGCCGCGACCTGGAACGCCTTGACGAGCGCGCGCGCCTTCGACTCGCTCACCTCGCCCCTCCGCATCCGGGCGAGGACCCAGTGCCCGACGCCGCGGAACGGGCCCTCGTGGAACGTCTGGAACCAGCGGAGGATGTTCGAGACCGTCGTCCGGTCGAGCCCGAGCGCCTCGGCCGCCTCGGCGTGGGTCCAGTTGTGGCGGACGCCGCGGTCGTAGATCGCGCGGGCCCGGTCGACGGGGTCGAGGTCGCGGCGCTTCTCGTTCTCCTCCCACGCCAGGCGCTCCATGGCGTCGTCGGAGAGCGGGCGGAGCTCGACCGGCATGCAGCCCTCGGGGCAGCCGTGGATGCCCGCGCCGGCGACCAGGTCGCCGGCGCGGCGGTCCCAGATGTGGCGCCAGGCCCGGGCGCGGGTGTGGCCGTAGGCGAGCTGGACGAAGTGGTTGTGGCGCTCGACCTGCTCGACGTCGCCGTCGTACTCGCCCATCGTGTGGGCGTTGACGAGGAGGGCCTTCCCCTGAGCGTTCGTGAGCCGCGCGACGGGCGTCTGGAGCTGGCCGTCGCGCTCGATCGAGTCGGCGAGCTCGGCCACGGCCTCGGGGTCGTAGTGGCTCCGCGTGTTGAACGGGTTGTCGAGGACGCGGTCGAGGGGGACGTAGACGGTGGGCATCGGAGGAGGGGCTAGACGAAGTGGGGCGTGTCGACCGGGAGGGCCTCGGGCAGGAGCGACGACCAGTGCCCGTCGCCCTCCGCCGTCCCGGCCGGAGACACGGCCGGCCGGGAGGCAGAGGGGTCACCCTTCCCCAGGGTG
>CAXRFJ010000165.1:0-6060 GCA_964229475.1 Rubrivirga sp. | reverse complement strand
GGAGCTCGGGCGACGTGAGGACCGTCCGCGCGGCCTCGGTCCTCCCGTCGACGTCGCCGATGGGGCGGAGGAAGCCCGTCTCGCCGTCGAGGTTGAGCTCCGGCAGCCCGCCGACGTCGCTCGAAACGACGGGCACGCCGCAGGCCATGGCCTCGAGCGCCGCCAGCCCGAACGTCTCCGACGCCGACGGCATCAGGAACAGGTCGGCGATGGACAGGATCTCCTCGACCGGCTCCTGCTTCCCGATAAAGCGGACGTCGCCCCAGACGCCGGCCGCGCGGGCGGCGGCCTCGGCCGCCATACGGTCCGGCCCGTCGCCCACCATCAGGAGCTTGACGCCGCCGGGCTGGCCGTGCCGCGCGTGGCCCTCGGGCCAGGCGCCCTGCGCGTGGAGCCGCGCGAACACCTCGACGGCGTCCGGCGCCCGCTTGACCCGCCGGAAGTTGGAGACGTGGACGAGCAGCCGCTCGCCGTCGGGCGCGATGGCCCGCTTGAAGTGGTCCTTCGGCTGGCGCGCGAACCGCTCGGTGTCGACGAAGTTGGGGATCACCTCGATCTCGCTCGACACGTCGAACGAGGCGTACGTCTCGCGCCGGAGCCAGTCGCTCACCGACGTGACCCCGTCGCTCGCGTCGATGGAGTGCTCGACGACCGGCCGGAAGCCGGCGTCCTTGCCCACGAGCGTGATGTCGGTCCCGTGGAGCGTCGTCACGATGGGGATCTGGATCCCCTTGCTCCGGAGGATGTCGCGGGCCAGGACCGCGCTCGTCGCGTGCGGGATGGCGTAGTGGACGTGGAGCAGGTCGAGCCCGTCGTGCCGCGCCACGTCGATCATCTTCGAGGCGAGGGCCAGCGCGTACGGCGGGTACTCGAAGAGCGGGTACGTGTTGACGCGGACCTCGTGGAAGAACACGTTCTCGACCATGTGCTCGAGCCGGAGCGGGAGCGCGTAGGCGATAAAGTGGACGGTGTGCCCGCGCGCCGCGAGCGCCTTCCCGAGCTCCGTCGCGACGACGCCGGAGCCGCCGAACGTCGGGTAGCAGGTGATGCCGATGGTCATGGGGCGCCGAACGCGGGGCGGGGGGCGCGGGTCCGCCCGCGCCAAAGGATCACAGGGCGGACGCCGCGCCCGCGCGGGCGCTTACCCGGTCCGCCCCGGCCGCCGGCTCGGCCGGTCTCCCGAGCGTCCCGCCGAGGCGGCCCGACGGGGCCGGCGAACCCGAGGGCCCGTCGCGCCGTTTGCGACGCCCGCCACCCCCCCGACCTCCTCCTCCATGCGCTTCCTCCCGCTCGCCCTCCTCCTGGCCCTCGCCGTGCCGTCGCAGGCCCAGGTCGTCCCGAACATCGACCTCGGCGTGGCCGGCGGCGTCAACTTCGCCAGCCTCTCCGACGCCCAGACGCTCGACCTCGACAACTCGACCGGCTACCACATCGGGCTCTACGCCGACGTCGGCGTCCTCTTCGCCTCGGCCCGGACCGGCGTCTACTACGTCCGCGCCGGCGACATCCGCGACGACGTCGGGACGACGCCCGACGACTTCGACACGTCGTTCGACTACGTCGCCGTCCCGGTCGACTTCCAGATCAAGACGCCGACGCCGATCCTCCAGGCCTACGCCCTCATCGGGCCCGAATTCCGGTTCCCGGTCGACGGCCTCGACACGTTCGAGACGGAGAACGTCCAGTACGCCGGCAACGTCGGCCTCGGCGTCCGCGGCGGGCTCCCGCTCGTCGGCCCGAGCGGCTACCTCGAGCTCCGCTACGGCCGCGACTTCTCCGGTCTCCGCTCCGACGCCGGCTCGTCGGACGACGACGTGAAGGTCAACCTCGTCATGATCCGCCTCGGCGTCGGCATCTGAGGGTGACGGGTGACGGGTTCGCCCGCGTCGCCCCTCGCCATCCCGAAACCGACGAGGCCCGCCCCAGCGGTTGGGGCGGGCCTCTCTCATATGCGGGGCGCTGGCGGTCGCCGCCAGCGGGGCGGGCGACGAGCTCGTCACTCCTCACCCGTCACCCTAAAACCGGAGGAGGGCGGCGGCGGGGCCGTGCGGGGCGAGGGCCTCGCGGCCGGCGTCGGAGTGGACGAGCTCGAGCGACGCACCCTGCTCCATGGCCTTGTCCAGCATGAGCTCGACGAGGTCCGGCACGGCGCGGACGTCGCCGCCCGTGGCCTCGTAGGTCCCCTCGGTCTGCGTCGTGAGCATCCCCGACTCCGAGTCGACGCCGCCCGCGATCGTCTGGTCGCCGTCGACGACGAGGGTCATGACGCGCTGCTGGTTGAGCATGTCGAGCGTGTCGTCGAGGCCGGCGACGGCGCGCGACGAGAGGAGCTCCTGGACCTTGCCCAGCGTCTCGACCTCCTCCTTCTCCTCGACGGCGCGCTGGGCGGCCTCGGCGGCGTCGGCCACCTCGGACGGCGTCGCGTTCGTGTCGCAGGGGAAGTTGCCGGCCACCTTCTGGCGCGTGGCCTGGTCGAGCTTGTCGAGGAAGTCGGCCTCCATGTCGGCCGGGGCCGAGTACAGGACGTGGCGGGCCTCGAGCGTCTGGGCGATGAGCGAGAGCGCGTGGGCCGAGCGCTGGGCCTGCTGGCGGCGGAGCTCGGCCTTCCGGTCCTGCTTCTGGTCCTTCGACACGAGGTCGGTCACGGCGAACTCCTCGCCCTCGAGCTCGAACACCTCCTCGACGAGGCCGATCTGCGAGAAGAAGAACCGGCTCTTGTGCATCGAGAGGAGCGCGAGCACGAACCGGTCGTTCTCGTCGCGGACGCGCGCGAGCGGCCGGACGTACGGGTTGTCGCCGACGTGGACCGAGTTGGGCAGCGTCACGGCCGTGCCGATCTGCTCGAAGAGGCCCTCGCTCTCGCAGGCGAAGAAGGCCACGCCGCGGCCGGTGCGGGGCAGGCCGGCCTCGAGGGCCTCCCGGATCCGCTCGCACTCGCGCTCGACGGCCGCCTTGTGGCCGGCCTCGGCGTCGGCGACGGCGCGCTCGCAGAGGTCCTTGAGGACGGTCGACCACGTCGTGCCCATCCGGGCCTCGGGGGTCATCTCGAGGTAGAGGCTGACGATGGGCGCGTCGGCCGAGCGGGCCTCGTTGAGGCGCCCGATGTGGTCGGCGGAGAGGAAGTGGAAGCCGGGCGACGTCGTGCGACGGCGGAGCTCTTTCAGCAGGGCGTCGCGGTCGTCGGGGGAGAGGGTCGACATGGTGTGGGAGCGTAGAGGGGAGAAGGGCCGCGGGGGCGCCGCCCAGTCGAGGCCGGCGCCCCCGCGGGAGTCCGTGGGGGCCGGCGGGGCCTAGGCGTCGGGGAGCGGGTCGCCCGTGTACGAGTCGACGGCCGGGTCGTCGTCGTGGTCGTCCTCGACGGAGCCGAACCGGGCGAGCATGCCCTCGCGGGCCAGGCCGAGGAACGCCGCCGTGTCCTTGAGCGAGGCGTCGAGGATCTGGGCCGCCTCGGGCAGCGTGACGTCGAACTCGTCGTGGAGCACGGTCGCCTGGCGGACCTCGGCGCGGAACGACGCGTCGGCGAGGGCCTCGCGGTCGTCGTCGGAGAGGTCGGCCTCGTCGACCGGCCGCTTGCGGCTGCCGACCTCGGGGTCCGCCGGCTCCTCGCCGACGATGACCTCCTCGTAGGTGTCGACGTCGAACGGCTGGCGGAACTCGTAGAACTGCTCGCCGACGGCGTCCTGGTCCTCGGTCGTCGGGAGCTCCTCGTCGAACGAGACGGCCTTCCGGCTGGCGTAGCGGTCCTCGCGCTGGGCGAACCGGGCGAGCGAGCGCGTCTGGAGGCCAAGGAGCCACGCGCGGAACCCCATCCGGTCGCCGTCGAACCGGCTCCGGAGGTCCCACGCGCGGAGCATCGTCTCGCCGACGAGCTCGTCGGGCGTGAGGTCCACGGCCGACGCGCCGTCGACGGGCTCGTCGGTCACGACGTCGCGCTCGACCTCGAGCTGGCGCTCGGCGGCGCTGCGGAGGGCGTCGGTGTAGGGGGCGAGGGCCTCGTTGAAGGCGTCGCGGTCGCCGTCGAGGGCGCGGCGCCAGGGCTCGGCGGCCGGTCGGTCGGGAGTCATGGAACGGAGGGGGGAGCAGAGAAGGGCGGCCGGGCAGGCGCGCCCGGTCGGTGTCAACCGGGACGGGGCGCGGGAGGATCCGCCGCCGCGTGCCGATCCCGCCGGACGCGCGCCGCCGGGACGCGCCCGCCCCCCGACCGCCGGCGCTCCCACCGCCCGCCGCGGCGCCGAGGCGGGCCTACTCGGAGAGGGTGACGACGATCGGGAAGTGGTCGCTCACCTCGCGCGGGTCGTGCGCGTGGACGTACCGGACGTCGACCACGCGGCGGTACAGCGCGGGCGACAGGAGCACGTGGTCGATCGCCGAGAACTCGCCCTCGTCGAACTGCCCGTCGGCGTCGCGGTCGTAGAACGACGTGAACCGCTCGGCCTGCGGCACGTCGCCGAGCACGCTCACGAGGTCGTCCTCGGGGCCCGGCCCGGCGGCCTTGAGCGTCGCCAGGACGTCGGTGATCGGGAGCGAGCCCCGGCGGTCGGGGACCGTCCCGTCGACGTCGTTCACGTCGCCCATCACGACGACCTCCCGGCCCTCGGCCAGCTCGGCGGCCACGAGCCGGCGGATCACCTCGGCCTGGGCGTTCCGGCGGTCGCGGCGCTCCACGTCGTCCGGCCGCGCGAGGAAGTGGACGCCGACGACCGTCACCGGCGTCCCGTCGGGCAGCGTCACGCGGGCCCAGAGGTTCTTCGACACGCCGTAGAGCTCGCCGCTCACGCCGACCGGCGCGCGCTCGTCGGTCCGCCCGGCGGCCTCGACCGGGACGCGCGACAGGAGCCCGACGTCCTGGCCCGTGAACGAGTCGCGCCCGTCGACGAGGACGGCCTCGTAGCCGAGGTCGGCGAGGGACTCGTCGATCAGCAGCTGGAGGGTGGCGAGGTCCTCGGTCTCCGGGATCAGCACGAGGTCGGCGTCGAGGCTCCGGACGACGGCGCCCACGGCGTCGCGGTGGGCGCGCGCGGCGGCCGGGTCGCCCTTCCACGGGAACGTGGCCTCGCCCTCGTCGCCGGCCCCGTCGAACAGGAACTCGCCGTTGAACGTCGCCACGCGGACCCCGTCGGTCGCCCAGACGGGCGCGGGCTGGACCTCGAAGGCCGGGGCGGCGGGCCCGGCCGGCGCGGACGTGCCGGCGCAGGCGCCGAGGCCGGACAGGAGGGCGACGAGGACGAGCAGGCGGGGCATCGGCGGGGGGGCGGGCCAAAACGAAGGGGCGCGCCCGACCGGCGCGCCCCTGAAGATCGGGTGCGGCGGGGCGGGCTAGAGCGCCAGCCCGGCGGCGGGGACGGCGGCCGGAAGCGGCGCCGCGACGCCGGCGTAGAACCGGAACCGCCTGGGGTCGACGCGGAAGCCGGTCGGGCGGACGGGCACGTGGCCGCTCGACCAGTTCGGGGCCTGCCCCCCGACCATCGAGCGCTCGCTGTAGAAGTGGCGCGTCTTGCGCGAGAAGGGCCGGGTCGCCGCCGGCGCGTGGTACACCGCGTGGGCCACCTCGAGCGCCTGCACGAAGGCCGGCGAGTCGGCCGCCGGCGCGAGCGTGGTGTAGAGGCGCCGCTTCGGGTTGCCCGGGTTGAACGCGGAGAACTGGTACGGGTCGAGCACGACGCCCTCGTAGGTGTGCTGCCCGCGGTAGCCCGTCTCGACGCGGTTCCGGATCACCCAGGCCACGAGCTCCTGCTCGTCGGCCCGCTTCGTCTCCGAGTAGATGCACCGCGCCAACCAGAGCACGTCGTCGCTCACGGCGTCGAGCGAGAAGGCCGGCGGCGTGTTCACGTCCGACACCAGCGACACGGGCACCTCGTCGCCCGAGAGGTCCGTCGTGGAGTGGATCGTGACGAAGAGCCCGAGCAGGGGGAGCATCCCGGCGAGGGCGATGGACAGCGCGGCGGCGATCCCTTTTGCGAAGGTGCTCATGCGGTTCCGGTGGGTGAGCCTGGGGAGACGACCGGCATCATGCGAGAATCTTGCCGGGTCGGTGAAGGCGTAGCGGAGGCGCGATGGCAG
>CAXRFJ010000164.1:0-3219 GCA_964229475.1 Rubrivirga sp. | reverse complement strand
GGCGACCACCGAGATCTACACGCTCGTCTACACTCTTTCCCTACACGACGCTCTTCCGATCTCGGCCGGCCTCCGACCTCGTCGCGCCCGACTCCCTGGAGAAGGTGTCCGCCATGATCGCGGCCGGGCGGCAGGATCCCTACGAGGCCGGGCTGCGCCGGGCCGACGGGTCCACGTTCTGGGCCGAGATCCAGGGCCAGATGCAGACGCTCGACGGCGAGACCGTCCGGGTGACGGCCGTCCGGGACGTGAGCGAGCGACGGGAGCTGTCCGAGCGCCTCGAGCACCAGGCGACCCACGACGCGCTCACCGGGCTCCCCAACCGGACCCTCTTCTACGCGCGGATCGAGGCGGCCATCCGCGCTGGGGCCGCGTTCTCCGTCCTGTTCGTCGACCTCGACCGGTTCAAGGTCGTCAACGACTCGCTGGGCCACGAGATGGGGGACTTCCTCCTGGCGACGGTGGCCGAGCGGCTCCGGGCCGCGCTCGGCCCCATCGAGGGGGCCACGATCGCCCGGCTCGGCGGCGACGAGTTCGGCGTCGTCGTCCCGCTCGCGGACGGCCCCGCCAAGAGCGGCCGGCGCGTGGCCCGGACCATCCTCGCCTCGCTCGCTGCGCCCGTCGACCTCGGCCTCCGGGAGCACGAGCCCGGGGCGAGCGTGGGCGTCGTCGAGAACGCCGAGCGGTACCGGACGCCCGAGGACGTCATCCGCGACGCCGACACGGCCATGTACGAGGCCAAGCGGACGGGGCGGGGCCGGTTCGCCGCCTTCGACACCGCGATGCGGGAGGAGGCCTACGCCCGGTTCCGGCTCGAGCACGACCTCCGCCGCGCGCTCGTCGAGGACGAGCTTCGGGTGTACTTCCAGCCCATCGTCCGGCTCGACACGGGGGCGACGGTCGGGTTCGAGGCCCTCGTCCGGTGGGCCCACCCCGAGCGCGGCGTCGTCGCCCCGGACGAGTTCCTCCCGCTCGCGGAGGAGCTCGGGCTCATCGTCCAGGTCGACGAGTGGATGGTCGACGCGACGGCGCGCGCGCTCCGCGATGGGCTCGGCCCCGCCCAGCTCCAGGGCGAGGGCGCGCTCCTCTGGCTCAGCATCAACTGCTCCGACACCACGTTCCTGTCCCGGACGCTCCGCGAGCGCGTTCGGCGGGCCGTCGAGGTCTCGGGGATCGAGCCCGGCCGCCTCGTCCTCGAGCTGACCGAGCGGGCCGTCGTCGACCCCAGCGGCGCGCTCGAGGCCGTCGGCGCGCTCCACGGCGAGGGCGTCCAGGTGTGCGTCGACGACTTCGGGACGGGGTACTCGTCGCTCGGCCTCGTCTCCGGCCTCCCCGTCGACGGGCTCAAGATCGACCGGTCCTTCGTGTCGGGGCTGGGGAGCTCCGACGGGGCCAGCGCCGTGGTCGAGGCCGTCATCGCGATGTCGCGCCGTCTCGGCCTCCGAGTCGTCGCCGAGGGGGTGGAGACGGAGGCCCACCGCGCGACGCTGCTCGACCTCGGGTGCGAGCTCGGACAGGGGTACCTGTTCGGGCGCCCCGTGCCGGCCGAGGAGGCCCTCGCGGCGCTCCGGGCCCCGACCGACCCCGCCCTCTCCTGACCGTGCCGCGCGGCCTCCGAACGGGCCGCGCGACGCCCGCGATCCGGCGGCCCAGGCGCCTACGTCCGCGCGCCTCCGTAGCGGGCAACCGCGACGAGGCCGGGTCGTTCCGGACGCCTGGCCTGTTCCCACCACCGTTTTTCAATGCCCCCGGCCTCCCACGCGGACGACCGTCCGCCCGACCTGACCGATCGACGCGATGAGCTGCGTCTCCCCCCGCCGTTCGTCTGCCCCCGCGAGCCCGCCCCCGACAGCGAGGCGCCCGGGACGGTCGGCAGCCCGCTATGGCTCCGGGCCCTCATCGGGGACGAGGCGGCTGCCCGGGTCGCGGCGGGGCCCGTGCCGCTCGGCGTCCGCCTGAGTCTCGTCTGGTGGCGGATCGGGCTCACGCCGACGGCCCGCCTGCGCCACCAGCGGTTCCGCGAGGCCGTCCTCGACAGGCGCGGCCTCCGGTTCGCCGTCCAAGCCGCGCGTCGGGTGGGGTGAGGGGCGCCGGGCCCATTTCGGAGCGCGGGTAGCCCTGCTGCGGCGGGCCAACGGGTCCGACCAGTCGCCGACGCTTCCGGCGGCGGCCCGTGCAGAATCGAGGACAACCCGCGCGTGCTCCGGTACGTTGGATGGGTTCTCCACCGGTCCCACGGCGCTCCGTCGGCTGCCCGCTCTCTCCACCGTTCGCGTGCTCGAACTGTTCACCGTCGACTCCGGCCGCGTTCGCCTCACGTGGAGCGGTCCCCGTCCCGCGCGGGCAGGCGGGGAGCCGATGACCATCGAGGCACTCGGCGCGGGCGACCTGCGGCTGACGACGGCCGGCGGGGTGAGCGCCATCGCGCTGGAGGAGGAGACCTCCTCCCTCGTCTTGCTGCAGAGCCTCGACGGCGAGCCCGTGAGGCTGGAGCACCGGGACCCCGTCGTCGTCGCCGGCCTCGCCTCGGCCGACGGCGGGCGCGTGCTCCACGGCCGCGTCCGAATCGGCTCGCAGGCCGGGCGAATTGGGTTCGTCGTGGGTTGCGGGAGCACGGAGGAATTCGAGATCGATCTCGCCGTGATCCCGACGAAGCTGGGTCCGGGCGAGGTCCACGCCATGCGGGCCGAGGTCGAGGCGGCGGCGGCGGGCCTGTCGGTCGCCGCGCTCCGGCCCGCGACGCTCGGCGTGGCCCGATCGGGAGACGATCCGCCGGTTCCCGTCTGGCTCGCCTCGCTCCGCGAGTCGCTCGGCCGGCTCGCAGCGGCGGTGCGGGAGATCGACCGGCGTCCGGTCCTCGAAACGGCACGTCCCGTCGTCGAGCAGCGATTCGGCCAGATCCACCGGCCGACGGCGGAGACCCGCCGGGCAGTGGCGCGGGCTGGGCTGGCGGCCCCGACGCTCCCCGCGCGCCCGGCCCGCCTCTCCGCCGATACGCCCGCGCACCGCTGGCTGGCGTCGCGGCTCGGGACCGTCGAGCGCCGGCTTCAGCGGCTGCTGCGGGAGGAGGGAGCACGACGCCCGAGCCAGCGCCGGCACCGGGTCGTCGGAGAGCTGTCCGAGCTTCGGGACCGGCTCGCCGCGCTTCGGCTCGCGCCGGTCTTTGCCTCGTGCGGAGCACGGCCGCCGGCGGTGCCGCCGCTCGTGCTCCGCCGGCAC
>CAXRFJ010000163.1:0-6644 GCA_964229475.1 Rubrivirga sp. | reverse complement strand
GACCCGGCCACCGCCGACGCCGGCCGCGGCCTGACCACCATGCGCCGCCGCGCCGAGGCCCTCGGCGGGGCGGTGACTTGGGCGCCCCGCGAGGGCGGCGGCACCGCGGTCCGCTTCGCCGCCGATCTCGGGTGATCACGTGAGGCCCGTTCCCGGCCGCCGCGCTACCCTACGCCCCCACCATTCGTCCTCCCGCCATGCCCGAATCCGACCTGACATCTGCTGTCGTCTGGCTCGTCGAAGACGACGCCGACTACCGCGATGCCGTCGCCGACCTGCTGCGCGCCAACGTCCGCTCGGTCGAGACGTTCGGGAGCGTCGAGTCCGTCCTCGCCCGCGTCGACGGGATCGGGGCGGGCACGCCGGACGGCGGGTGGCCCGAGGTGGTCCTGCTCGACGTCAACCTCCCGGGCGTGACCGGCATCGAGGGGCTCAGCGAGCTGAAGTCGCGGCTGCCCGGCTCCGTCGTCGTCATGCTCACGATCCGCGACGACGCCGACACCATCTACGCCGCGCTCGGGGCCGGCGCCAGCGGGTACCTCCTCAAGAGCGCCTCGCCCGACGAGCTGCTCGGTGCGGTCCGCGAGGCGCGCGCCGGCGGGATGCTCATGCACCGCCAGGTGGCCCGTCTCGTGCTGGCGTCGTTCGAGGCCAAGCGGCCGGCGCCCGACTACGGCCTGACGAAGCGCGAGACGGAGGTGCTCGCCGAGATGGTCGAGGGCCACACGCAGCCCCAGATCGCCGACCGGCTGTTCGTCAGCCTGAGCACGGTCAACAGCCACGTGCAGAGCATCTACGCCAAGCTCCACGTCCACAACGGGAGCGCGGCCGTGGCGAAGGCCGTCCGCGAGCGACTCGTCGAGTCGAGCGGGATGTAGGCAGATTTGGATCGAGATCGGCCGCTTTACGCGGCCGGTCCGTCGGAGGCGTGTGACGGGGGCACGGCGTGAACCGGCCCGCCCCGGGCGGGGCACGGGAGGTGGCGTCGCCGGGGTCGGACTCCCCGCCTTCCGATGCCGACCCCGCCGACCGTCCGGTCCCGCCTCGTCCTCCTCGCCGCGCTCCTCGCCCCGCTGGCGGGCGCGCAGCCTTCCCTCGACGCGTCGCTGGCGACCGACCTCGGCCCGTTCTACCTGGAGGACGCCGTCGACGCCACGTTCCACCTGCCCGTGGCCGTCGCCTTCGCGCCGGGCGGGCGGATGTTCGTGGTCGAGAAGCGCGGCGTGGTGTGGGTGGTGCAGGACGGCGTGGTCCAGCCCGAGCCGTTCGTCGACCTCCGGCCCGAGGTGCTCGATCACCACGACCGGGGGATGCTGGGGATCGCCGTCGACCCCGCCTTCGAGACGAACCGGCGCGTCTACCTCGCCTACACCGTCGACCACCAGTCGGTCTCGGACGAGCCCCGGACGGACGCCTTCGCCCGCGTGACGCGGTTCTCGGGACGCGCGGGCAACCCCAACGTCGCCGACCCCGACTCCCGCCGCGTCCTCCTCGGCCCGACGTTCGAGCAGGGCATCCCGGCCTGCTACTACAGCCACTCGATCGGGACGCTCGCGTTCGGCTCCGACGGGACGCTCTTCGTGGGGACCGGCGACGGCGCCAGCTACTCGACCGTCGACGCGGGCGGGCTGTACCCGGGCTGCTTCGGCCCGGGCCGGCTCGACCCGTCGGAGGACGTCGGCGCGTTCCGGAGCCAGCGGCTCGAGAGCCTCGCCGGCAAGATCCTGCGGATCGACCCGGAGACCGGGCGCGGGCTCCGCTCGAACCCGTTCTGGACCGGCGACGGGCGCGACAACGCCTCGCGCGTGTGGGCCCTCGGCGTCCGCAACCCGTTCCGGTTCGTCGTCGACCCGCGCGGCGGGCGCGACCACCACCGCTACGGCCAGCCCGGGCAGGTCTACGTCGCCGACGTCGGCTGGAACGCGTACGAGGATCTCCACCTCGTCCGCGGCGGCGAGAACCTCGGCTGGCCGTGCGTCGAGGGGCCGAGCCCGCACGCCGGCTACCAGGCCGCGACGCCGGCGACGAACGGCTGCGCCGGCCCCCTCGCCGGCGAGCTCAGCGCGCCGCACTTCTCGTGGCACCACCAGAACGAGGGCCTCTCGAACCCGCCCGGCCGGACCGCGGCGTCGATCGTCGGCGGGGCGATCTACGGCGGGACCAAGTACCCGGAGGCGTTCCACGGCGCGCTCGTCTACGGCGACTTCGTGCGCGGCTGGCTGGCGGCCGTCCCGCTCCGCGCCAACGGCACGCTGCTCCGCGACCGCCAGGTGGGCGCCGACCTGGGCGCCGTCGTGGCCTACGCCTACGACCCCGCCTCCGAGTACCTCCACCTCGTCGACATCGGGGCGGGACGGGTCCGCCGGATGCGCTACGTGCACGAGACGGGCGGCGTGCCGCCGGTCGCGGCGGCCGCGGCGTCGCCGTCGCAGGGCGGCCTCGGGAGCGGCGGCCTCCGCGTCCAGCTCTCGCCCGAGGGCTCGTTCGACCCCGACGGCGACGCGCTCACCTATGCCTGGGACTTCGGCGACGGCGCGACCTCGACCGCCCGCGCCCCGGTCCACACCTACACCGAGGCGGGGACCTACACGGCGCGGCTGACGGTCAGCGACGGCGCCTCGGCGTCGAGCGCGTCGGCCGAGGTGACGGTCCGCGCGGGCGGGGCGCCCCGGATTCGGATCACCTCGCCCACGGCCGTCTCGCGCGGGGCGACGGGCGCCGACGTCCGGCTGGCGGCCGACGTCGGCGACCCCGACCAGCCGGCGGATGAGCTGTTCGTGCGGTGGACCGTCGTGCAGGTCCACGACGGCCACGTGCACCCGGACGTCTTCCAGGCGGCCGACCCCGAGGCGTGGTTCACGGTCCCCGAGCACGGCGGGCCGGGCGACCGCGTGTCGTACCGCGTCCGCGCGGAGGTCCGCGACGCGACCGGCCTCACGAGCACCGACGAGGCGTGGCTCGTGCTGGAGGGCGACCCCGGCGAGATCGACCTGACGGACGCGGGCCGCGTCACGGCGTCGGTGGAGGGGCCGGCGGACGGGCGCGGGGCGTGGAGCCTCGGCGTCGTCCATGACGCGGTGACGCCGGACGCCGGGCTCCCGCGCCAGTTCGCCACCTACACGGGCAGCCGCGACCGCGCGCAGGACTGGGTCGAGGTGGCCTTCGACGCGCCCCGCCTCGTCTCGCGCGTGACGTTCCAGGAGGGCATCCACTTCGCTGACGGCGGATGGTTCGAGGCGCCGCCGCGCGTCCAGGTCCGCCGCGGCGGGGCGTGGCACGACATCGTCGAGTCGCGGACGTCGCCGGCCTACCGCGCCGACGACGGGGCGGGGTTCGACCGCTACGAGATCCGGTTCGCGCCGTCCGAGGGCGACGCCGTCCGCCTCGTGGGGCCGCCGGGCGGGGAGGCCGGGTTCGTGACCGTCGCCGAGCTCCGTGCCTGGGCTCTGGCCGATGCCGCCGACGTGCGCCCGGTGCCCGCGCCGTGGACGTCCGCCGACGTCGGGAGCCCGCTCGGCGCCGGCGCGGCCGAGCGGGTCGGCGACGCCGTGCTCGTGACCGGCGGCGGCGACTTCTGGGGGACGAGCGACAACGGGCACCTCGTGACGCGCCCGCTCGACGGCGACGGCGCGGTCGTCGCCCGCGTCGACGCGCTCACGCCCGGGGTCGAGTGGGCCAAGGCCGGCCTCACGATCCGCCAGTCCGCCGCGCCGGACGCCGCGCACGTCTCGGTGTACCTCACCAACCTCGGCGTCCACGTCCAGTCGCGGGCGTCGACGGGCGCCGCCAGCAGCAACCACACCGACCTCTGGGGACGCGCCGCGCCGACGTGGCTCCGCCTCGACCGCGCGGGCGCCTCGGTCGTGGCGTCCGTCTCCGACGACGGCGCGACGTGGCAGCCGATCGCCAGCGTCGACCTCCAGTTCTCCGGCCCGGGCGTCGCCGGCCTCGCCGTCTCCGGCTCCGACTACGGCGAGGGGGCGACTGCGACGGCCCGGTTCGCCCACGTCGCCCTCCGCGAGCCGGTCGCCGCCCCCTGGACCTCGGCCGACGGCGGCACGCCGGCGGGGCCGGGCGGCGCGCACGTCGAGGACGGGGCGGTCGTGGTGACGGGCGGCGGCGACATCTGGGGCCTCGGCGAGCAGTTCCACCTCGTGTCGCGGCCGCTCGCGGGCGACGGGGCGATCACGGCCCGCGTCGCCGCGCCGGACGGCCCGTGGGACTGGTCGCGCGCCGGGCTGATGGTCCGCGCCTCCGACGCGCCGGACGCGGCCAACGCGTGGCTCGGGCTCTCGCTGCGCGGGCTCCACCTCCAGCGCCGCGCCGAGGCGGGCGGGGCGACGGCCGAGGCGGCCAGCCTCTGGGGTGCGGGCGGGCCCGTCTGGCTCCGCCTCGAGCGGACCGGCCCGACGGTCGCCGCCTTCCGCTCGGCCGACGGCACGGCGTGGACGCCGGTCGGCACGGTCGACGTGCCCGGCCTCGGGGCCGGCGAGGTCCGGGTCGGTCTCGCCGTCTCGGCCTCGGACTACGGCGACGGCGTGACGGCCGAGGGCCGGTTCGAGGACGTCGCGGTGGAGGAGGGGACGGGCGCTCGGCTGGCGTCGGTGCGAGGCGCGGCGTTCGACCTGGGCGCGGTCGCCCCGAACCCCGCGGCGGGCCGCGCGACGGCCCGGGTCACGGCGCCCGACGGGGCCGTGCTCACGCTCCTCGACGTGCTCGGCCGGCGGATCTCCGAGCGGCGGCTGGCGGCGACCGACGGCGCCGTCGCCCTCGACCTCGCGGACGTCCCGGCCGGCGCCTACGTCCTCCGCCTCCACGACCCGGCCACCGGGGCCGCCGCGGTCCGGACGCTCGCCGTCGCGCGCTAGCCGCTCGCCGACGGGAGTTCGAGCGTCACGCGCGTGCCCGCGCCGGGCGCCGAGGCCACGTCGAGCCGCCCGCCGACGAGCGTGACGCGCTCCCAGACGGTCGGCAGGCCCAGCCCGCCGCCCCCGCGGAGCGCGTCCGGCGGCGGCGGGTCGAACCCGACGCCCTCGTCGAGCACCTCGACCCGGACGTGCCCGTCGACGCGCGCGGCGCGGACCGTCGCGCGGTCAGTCCCGGCGTGCTTGGCCACGTTGAACAGGAGCTCGCCGACGATCTGGTAGAGCAGGATCCGGAGGTGCTCCTCGGGGATCGAGACCGCGCCGGCCTCGACCGCCACGTCGAGCCCGTGGCGCTGGCGCTGCTGCTCGGCGAGCGCGCCGAGGAGGACGGCCACCTCGTCCTCGCGGAGGACCGGCGGGCTGAGCTCGTGCGAGAGCGACCGGGTCAGGCGGAGGGCCCGCTCGAGCACGGCCTCGACCCGCGGGGCGTCGGCGACGCGGGCTTCGATCTGGGCGCCGTGGAGGACCTGCTGGAGGTCGTCGTGGAGCACGTGGGCGATCCGTCGGCGGACCTCCTGCTCGGCGACGGTCAGCGCCTGGGCGAGGTGGCGGACCTCGCGCGTCCGGGCCTCGACCTGCTCCTCGAGCGTCTCGTTGGCCTCCCGGAGCGCGGCCTCCGCCCGCCGCTGCTCCGTCACGTCGGTGAAGAGGAGGGCCACGCGGCGCGCCTCGGCCGGACCGATCCGGAACGCCTCGACGGCGAACTCGCGCCCCATCACCGCCGAGCCCTGCTGGAACCGCGCGGGCTCGCCCGTCGCGGCCACGTGGGCGTACGTGTCCACCCAGTACCGCTCCAGCCCGGGGATCAGCTCGCAGGCCGTCTGCCCGACCGGGTCGACGAGGCCGGTGTGGCGCTGGAAGGCCGGGTTGGCCTCGACGAACCGGTAGTCGACGGCCCGCCCGGCGCCGTCGTAGATCATCTCGAGCACGCAGAACCCCTCGTCGATCGACTCGAACAGCGTCCGGTACTGGGCCTCGGTCTCGTGCTGCGCGGCCTCGGTGGCCGCCCGCCGCGAGACGTCGACGGCCGACGCGACGAGGTGGGTCACGCGCCCGGCCTCGTCGCGGACCGGCCGGATCTGGACGTCGACCGGCAGCCGGCCCGCCTCGGTCGTCCGCACGACGGCGCCGAACGCGGCCGCGCCGCCCTCGGCCGCGCGCTCGCAGGCGTCGCGGACGGCGGCCGCCAGCTCCGGGTCGTGGGTGAACCAGTAGCCCTCCCAGAACGGCCGCCCGTTAACGTCCTCGGGCGCGACGGCGGAGGCCTCGAACACGGAGCGGTTGACTTCGAGGATCGACCCGTCGACATCGAGGAGCGCGACGAACGGGAAGACGGCGTCGAGCACGCCGCTGAGGAGGGCGCCGGGGCCGGCGCCCGGCCCCAGCCCCAGCGACACCGGGCGCTCGACGCGCTCCAGCATCGCCACGAGCGCGTCGATCGTGAACCGCTCGACCTTGCCGCGCACGAGGTCGCTCACGCGGGGCTGGGTGACGCCGAGGCGGACGGCGGCCTCGGTCTGCGTGAGGCCCTCGTCGGCGACGAACTGGGCGAGGGCCTCCGCCAGCCGCTGGCGGAGGCGGACGTTGGCCGGGGGGGAGGCGGGCATGGCCCCTATATAGAATTCGGCATAGCCCGCCGTCGTCCGGGTTCCCCCGAAGCGGGCGTGGGGAGACGTATCCTGCGGCCGCACCCGCGCTCCCTGCCGTGACCGCTCGCCT